>CAYRBQ010000624.1:0-2858 GCA_964422305.1 uncultured Reyranella sp.
CGCGGAAGGCGAGGGCTACCGGGTGGCGCTGGCCAACCTGTCGGTGGGCCGCATCGGCATCGCCGCGCAGTCGGTCGGCATGGCGCGCGCCGCGTTCGAGGCCGCACGCGGCTATGCCGGCGAGCGCCGGGCCTTCGGCACCGAGATCATCAATCACCAGGCGGTGCAGTTCCGGCTCGCCGACATGGCGACCAAGATCACGGTGGCGCGCCAGATGGTGCTGCATGCGGCAACGTTGCGCGACGCCCGGCGCGAATGCCTCACCGAGGCCGCAATGGCCAAGCTATATGCTTCGGAGATGGCCGAGGAAGTCTGTTCGGCCGCAATTCAGATCCACGGCGGTTACGGCTACGTTTCGGACTATCTGGTGGAGAAGATCTGGCGCGATGTCCGTGTCTGCCAGATCTACGAAGGCACCAGCGACGTGCAGCGCATCCTGATCGGCCGCGGTTTGGCAGCCTTGTAGGGCCCGCCTTTCGCTTGTTCCCCGCCCCGCCGCATGCGAAGCTCATGGGGTGTGAATAAGGCCGCAAAAGCGGTTTGGGGAGCTTGGGGGAGTCGGGCACGGATGAGAATCGTGCGCCGTAACCTGTTGATTTCAGTGGGAATTGCCGCCGCGTTTCTGGCGGGGAGCGGACTTGTCTCCGCGCAGGACAAGCAGCATCCCGCGCAGGCCGCGCAGCCCGGCCTCAGGGGCGCCGAGTATGGCCGCGTCCTCCAAATGCAGACCGCCTTCAACCCGGCTCTTCCGGGCTCGGGCGAGGGCGTCCGCCTGTTCACCCGCACCGTGAAGCACATGTCGGGCGGGGCCTTGGCCATCAAGATCATCGAGCCCGGGCGGGTGGTTCCGGCCGCCGACATGCTGGACGCCGTCGTGAACGGCGACCTCGAGGCCGCCTTCACCTGGTCGGGCTACGCCGCGGCCAAGGCGCCCGTCTTCGGCGTCTTCGCGACCGTGCCGTTCGGGCCCGGGCCGGACGACATGACGTCCTGGCTGCTCGAAGGCGATGGCGGTCGCATCCATCGCGCAGCCTACGAGAAGCTGGGTGTCACCGGAATTCCCTGCGGCGTGCAGGGGGCCAAGGGCGGCGGCTGGTTCCGCGGCGACGTGAGCACGGTGGCCGACTTCAAGGGCCAGCGCCTGCGCTACGGCAAGATGGCGGCGGAGGTGATCGCGCGCATGGGCGCGACGCCCGTGCCGCTGCCGCCGGGCGAATTCTTCTGGAAGCTGCAGCAGGGCAACGTCGATGGCGGCGAGATGTCGACGCCGGCCATGGATGCGGCGCTGGGCTTCGACAAGCTCGGCCTGCCCTACTACATGCCGGGCTGGCAGCAGCCCTCGGCGGTGCTCGACTTCATGATGCGCAAGGACAAGTGGGCGTCGCTGCCGGCGTCGCTGCGCACGCAGATCGAGACGGCCTGCCAGGCCAACATCGCCTGGATGCTGGGCCGTTCGCCGAGCGTGCAGGCCATCGCGCTGGAGAAGCTGAAGGCATCGGGCGTCGTCATCCGCACCTGGTCGGCCGACGTGCTGGCGGCGTTCCGCAAGAACACCGACATCGTCCTGAAGGAACAGGCGGAGCGCGATCCGGATTTCGCCGCGGCACTCGCCAACCAGCAGGCCTTCGTCCAGCAGGCCGCCCACTGGCGGGCCCTGTCCCGCCTGCCGTAAAGGGCCGTAACCGCTCCCTTGCACGCCGCCGTCCGGCCGGGCAGTTTGCCCGGGCATGACTGTACTTTCCTCCCAGGTCGATACCCGCTCCGACACCTTCAAGCGCAACGCCGAAGCGATGCGCGCCCAGATCGAGGATCTGCGCCGGCACACCGAGAAGGTCCGGCTGGGAGGCGGCGAGGAAAGCCGCAAGCGCCATGTCGCGCGCGGCAAGCTACTGCCGCGCGAGAGGGTCCGCGCGCTGCTCGACCCCGGCTCGCCGTTTCTCGAACTGTCGCCGCTGGCGGCGATGGGCATGTACGACGACGAGTCGCCCGGCGCGAGCGTGATCACCGGCGTCGGCCGCGTGAGCGGCGTCGAATGCGTGATCGTCTGCAACGACGCCACCGTCAAGGGTGGCACCTACTATCCGATAACCGTGAAGAAGCATCTTCGCGCCCAGGAAGTGGCGATGGAGAACCGGCTTCCCTGCATCTACATGGTGGATTCGGGCGGCGCCAACCTGCCGCAATGGCCCGAGGTCTTCCCGGACAAGACCCATTTCGGCCGCATCTTCTACAACCAGGCCAACATGTCGGCGCAGGGCATCCCGCAGATCGCCGTCGTGATGGGCTCGTGCACGGCTGGCGGTGCCTATGTGCCGGCGATGAGCGACGAGACGATCATCGTGCGCAAGCAGGGCACGATCTTCCTGGCCGGCCCGCCGCTCGTGAAGGCAGCGATCGGCGAGGTGGTGAGCGCGGAGGATCTGGGCGGCGCCGACGTGCATGCGCGGACCTCCGGCGTGGCAGATCACTATGCGCAGAACGACAGCCACGCCTTGGGCATGGCGCGCCGCATCGTGGCCAACCTCAACTGGAAGAAGTCACCCTCGGCCTCGCTGCTGCCGCCGCGCGATCCGCTCTATGCCGCCGAGGAGCTGTACGGCGTCGTGCCGACGGATACGCGCACACCCTACGACATGCGCGAGGTCATCGCCCGCCTGGTCGACGGCAGCGAGCTCGACGAGTTCAAGCATCTCTACGGCACGACGATCGTCACCGGCTTCGCCCGCATCTGGGGCTATCCAGTGGGTGTGGTCGCCAACAACGGCGTGCTGTTCAACGAATCCGCGCTAAAGGCCGCGCACTTCATCGAGCTGTGCGGACAGCGCGGCATCCCGCTCCTGTTCCTGCAGAACATCACC
>CAYRBQ010000625.1:0-2855 GCA_964422305.1 uncultured Reyranella sp.
TCGCTCGGCCATCTCGCCACGGAACTGTTCGGCAAGGATGCCGGCCTCAAGCTCGTCCACGTGCCCTACAAGGGACAGGCGCCGTCGACCATGGCGGTGCTGAACGGCGAGGTGAAGATGCTGCTCACCACCTCCTCTGACTCGATGGGTTCGGCGGTCAGGGACGGCAAGCTCAGGCTGCTGGGCGTCTCCACCGCCAAGCCCTCGCCGCTGATGCCGGGGGCGCCGACCATCGGCCAGTCGCTTCAGGGCTTCGAGGTCAACGTGTGGTTCGGCATCCTGGCGCCGGCGGGCACGCCAGCGCCGGTGATCGCCAAGCTGAACGCGGCGATCCGCACGGTCCTCGCCGATCCGGAGATCCAGCGCAAGTTCATGGGCTACGGCAGCATCGCGACTGCCAGCACGCCTCAGGAGTTCGCCGCCATGATCGGAGCCGAGGTGCCGAAGTGGAAAGGCGTGGTCGAGACGGCGAAGATCACGACGCAGTAACCGTTACGACCGGCCACGCCGGTTGTCGTGGTCCCAGTCGAGCTCGAAGCGGTCGCCCCTCGCCTTCACGTAAGCCGCATGCGGGGTTGCGAAGTGCGCCGGCATCAGCAGAGCGCCCTGCTCGGCGCACTCCGCCAGCAGGGCACCGCGCGTCTTGCGCGCGAGATCGCGGTCGTCGCAGAAGCGGCTGTTCCACTTCCACACCGGCACCTGCAGCGGACTGTGCAGGGCGTCGCCGGGAAACATCGCCCGCTTGCCCTTCGACTCGAGATCGATGCGGATCTGCCCCGGAGTGTGACCCGGCGCGGGTTTGATCTTCAGGCAGCCGCACATCGCGTGCTCGCCGCCCGCGACAAACTCCGCCATCTTCGCCTCGACGATCGGCAGCACCGAGTCGTTGTAGGTGTTGACCTCGTACTCCGGCGCCCCCGATGTCTTCGCGACCTTGGCCCAGTGATCGTGATCGACCTTCGACATCACGTACTTCGCGTTCGGGAAGGTCGGCACCCACGTGCCGTTCTCGAGCCTGGTGTTCCAGCCGACATGGTCGACGTGCAGGTGCGTGCACATCACGAAATCGATCTCCTCCGGCTGCACGCCCGCCTCGCGCAGCCGGTCGAGATACCTAGTATCCAGCATGTGGAAGCCCGGCATGCCCGGCCGGTTCTTGTGGTTGCCCGAGCAGGCATCGACCAGGATCGTGTGCTCGGCCGTGCGAATCAGCCAGGAATGGATCGACCGCATGAGCCGGCCGCTCTCGGGCTGGTAGTAGCCGGGCGCCATCCAGTGCTCGTGGCTCCTGAAGGTCTCCGGCTCGAACTCGGGAAAGAAGTCCCTGGCCGGGAAGCCCGGCCCCGAGATCTCCTCGATGCGGGTGACGCGCACGTCTCCGATGTAGCGATCCTGCATGGCTTCCTCCTTTGTCGCTTAGTGTGTATACTACATCCAATTCATACACATCATCCGGTAACTCGTGCGCACGAATATCGACATCGACGACAAGCTGATGGCCGAGGCCCAGAAGGCATCGGGCCTCGCGACCAAGAAGCAGACCGTCGAGCAGGCCCTTCGCCTGATGGTGAAGCTGCGGCGGCAACGGGACGTCGCCACCGCCTTCGGCAAATACCCGTGGCGCGGCGACCTCGCGCGCAGCCGCGCCGGACGTCGCGCCGCTTGATCGTCGTCGACAGCAGCGTCTGGATCGACTTCCTGAACGGCCGCGACGCGCCTCACGTCAGACGCCTGGGCGCAATCCTCGGCGTCGAGGAAGTCGCGCTGGGCGACCTCATGCTGTGCGAGGTCCTTCAGGGCCTGAAGGACGAGCGCGCTGCCCGCAGAGTCGAAGGATTGCTGCGCCGCTTCGACATCGTTCCAATGGGCGGCGCCGACATCGCCGTTGCAGCGGCCCGCAATTTCCGCACTCTGCGGCGACGCGGCGTTACCGTCAGAACGACGATCGACCTGCTGATCGGCACCTGGTGCGTCGAGAACCAAACGGCGCTGCTGCACAACGACAACGACTTCAGGCCGATGGCCCGACACCTCGGACTGATCGAAGTGCCCACGGCGGCATGACTCGGCTACCTTCCCCTGAAGTTCGGCTTCCGCTTTTCGAGGAAGGCATTGAGGCCCTCAAAATGGTCCTCGGTCGCGGCGCAGGCGGCGAGACCCTCGGCCTCACGATGGGAATGCTCGTCCCACGAATTGTCGAAGGAGTTCCGGATCAGCCTCTTGGCGACGCCCAGCGCGAAGGTCGGACCGTCGGCGAGCTTGCGCGCCATCTTCTCGGTCTCGGCGGCGAGCTGGTCCTTGGGCACCACCCAGTTCAGGATGTTGTTGGCCTTGGCTTCGGCCTCGGTGAAGCGCTCGCCCAGCAGCGCGATCTCCAGCGCCTTGCGCTCGCCCACGACCCGCGGGAGGAAATAAGTCGCGCCCCCGTCCGCGCTCAGGCCGATGTGGCGGTAGGCGAGCGTGAAGAACGAATCGTCGCTCGCGATCGCGAGATCGCTGTTCAGGATCAGCGACAGGCCGAAGCCCGCGGCGGCGCCCTGCACGGAAGCCAGCACCGGCTTGTTCATGCGGCGGATCTGGTAGATCGCCTGGTGCACCTTGACGACTCTCATCTCGAAGGCGGCGAGGTGGGCGGCCTTGTCGGGACCGCTCAGCGATTCGTGGAAGCCCTTGATATCGCCGCCGGCCATGAAATGCGTGCCCGAGCCGCGGATCACCACGCAACGCACCGCGGGGTCCTTCTCGAACTTCGCCGTGTGCTCGATCAGCAGCTCGCGCATCTCCATCGAGAGCGCATTGAGCTGGTCGGGACGGTTGAGCGTCAGCCAGCCGATGCCGTCTTTGACCTCGGCGAG
>CAYRBQ010000626.1:0-2852 GCA_964422305.1 uncultured Reyranella sp.
GAGGTCGCCGGCGGCGGCGGCATCCACCACCTGGAGAATCTGGTCCACCTTGCCCTGGATCTCCGCGGCGAGACGGCGTTCGTCCTCGGCCCGCTGCCGCTGGGCCTCCTCCCGCGCTGCGGCCGTTGCCTGCTGCTGCTCGGCTGCGGCCTGCTGGGCGTGACGCACCTCCTCCGCCTGGGCCAGCTCCCGGCGCTGGGCGGCGGCGACCTGCTTCTTCAGGTCGTCTACCACAGCCAGATCGCCAGCGAGGCCCACGCTTTCGCCTTCGACGACGCGGCGGCGGCGATCGCCGACAAGATGGTCGACCGCCATCCGCACGTCTTCGGCGACCTCGACATCAAGACCGCGGACGCCCAGACGGTCTCCTGGGAGGCCCGCAAGGCCGCCGAACGGGCGACCAAACAGGACGGCAAGGCGCCCACCGGGACCCTGGACGGGGTCGCCCGCGCCCTCCCCGCCCTGATGCGTGCCGAGAAGATCCAGAAGCGGGCCGCCCGGGTCGGCTTCGACTGGGCATCGACCGGACCCGTCATCGACAAGATCGAGGAGGAGCTCGGCGAGCTGCGCGCCGAGATCGAGGCCGGCAAGGTCGACCAGGCCCGCCTTACCGACGAGCTGGGTGACGTGCTGTTCGCCGTCGCCAACCTGGCCCGGCACTGCAAGGTCGATCCCGAAGTCGCGCTCAGGGCGACCAACGACAAATTCGAGAAGCGCTTCCGCTACATCGAGAAGAAGCTGGGCGAGCAAGGCCGCAAGCCGGCCGAGGCCACGCTCGAGGAGATGGAAGCCCTCTGGCAGGACGCCAAGACGAAAGCTTAACTGCGCGGTGCCAGCAGCGGCGTTCGCACGGCGTCGAGAAGATCCTGGGCGTCCGTCAGGGCTTCGCGGGATGCCGCCGTGATCAGGCCGGCATTCAAGGGCTGCGCGGCCGAATAGGCGCCGCCAGCGAACTGGAGAGCACCACCGCCCGCCTCCTCCATCATCAGCGCGCCGGCCGCGTGATCCCATGGCTTGGTCATGCGGTAGAGGCTGAAGCTGGCCCGGCCCGACAGGATCTCGAGGTATTCGGCGCCGGCACAGCGTAGCGTCGACACCCGGCCGAGTTCCCGGCGCCGCTCGGGGCTGAGCTGTCGGTCGAATTCCTTGGCGATCTTGTAGCCCACGAATCCGACCAGCGGCCGCTTCGGCGCCAGCCCGTTCACGGGCACACCTTCCAGGGTGACCCCCTTCCCGCGTCGAGCTGCCGCCATGCGCGCGCGCGGCACGTCGAAGATCCAGCCGGCCACCGCGACGGCGTCGTGGATCAGGCAGACGATGATGGCGAAGCGGTCCGTGCCTGCAGCGAAGTTCGCGGTGCCGTCGAGCGGATCGACGATCCAGCAGGACTTGCCGGGCCGCGCGATGAGATCGAGCAGGCTGGGATCCTTCTCGACCGCCTCCTCACCGACCACCGGCACACCGGGCAGGATCTTCGACAGGCCGACGGCCAGCCGCTGCTCCGAGGCCTCGTCGGCCACGGTAACGACATCGCCCGGCCGCTTCTGCCGGACGTCTTGCTTGGAAAGGTTGCGAAAACGCGGCAGCAGCTCGGCCGCCGCCGTCTCGCGGATGAGGTCGGCTACTCGAAGCGAGGCGCCGGAGTCGAGCACCGGCCTCAGCCGACGACGCCGAAGAGGTCCTCTTCCTTCAGGATCACATGATCCTCGCCGCCGATCTTGACCTCGGTGCCGGACCACTTGCCGTAGATCACCGTGTCGCCGACCTTCACGTCGAGCGGCTGCAGGCGGCCGTCCTCGAGGCGGCGGCCCTTGCCGACCGCGACCACCTTGCCCTGCATCGGCTTTTCCTGGGCCGTGTCCGGGATGATCAGGCCGCCCTTGGTGCGGGTCTCGGCGGTCACCGGCTTCAGCAGCAGACGGTCGTGCAAGGGCTTGAATTTCATGGAGTTTCCTTCGTCTTCGGATTTGGCCGCTTATAGGTAGCGGGCCTGCTGCGTGTCAACGCGCCTGCCGACGGGCGAACTGGGCTGCCGCTGCCTCATCCAACGCCACGGTAAGCCACGCGGTTTCACCGTCGTCGCGCCGGCTGCGCACCTCGCCGTGGCGGTAGAGCCAGGCAAGTGTGGCACCGTCGGACAGCGGTACGGAGACCTCGCGCGCCTCCCCGGCCGCACTGAGGAAGGCCGCGATCGCCTCCAGGAGCTGATCGACGCCCTCGCCCGTCAGGGCCGAAACCGGATACTGGCGCGCCCGCTCGGCCCCGGTCGCGGTCCGGTTTTCGAGGGTCCATCGCACATCCGGCGCGAGCGCATCGATCTTGTTCAAAGCTTCGATCAATGGCCGCCCTGCTCCCTCGTCGAAGGCGCCGAGATCGCGCAGCACCTGCTCGACGTCGGCGCGCTGCTGCTCGCTCTCGGGATGGGAGATGTCGCGCACGTGCACGATCAGGTCGGCTTCGATCAGCTCTTCGAGGGTCGCGCGGAATGCGGCGACGAGGTGCGTCGGCAGGTCGGACACGAAGCCGACGGTGTCGGAGATCACGCAATCCTTGCCGCTCGGCAGCTTGATCGAACGCATGGTCGGATCGAGCGTGGCGAACAGCAGGTCCTTGGCCACCACGCCGGCGCCCGACAGGCGGTTGAACAGCGTCGACTTGCCCGCGTTGGTGTAACCCACGAGTGCGACCGTCGGCAGGCGCGCCTTCCTGCGGCCGGCACGGTTGACGGCGCGCGTCTTGCGCACGCCTTCGAGGTCGCGCTTGATGCGCACGATGCGCTCGCCGATCAGGCGGCGGTCGATCTCGATCTGGCTCTCGCCGGGGCCGCCGAGGAAGCCGAAGCCGCCGCGCTG
>CAYRBQ010000627.1:0-2848 GCA_964422305.1 uncultured Reyranella sp.
CGCCGCCCGCCTCGGCGTCGGCATGCAGGGCCTCGGCATTGCCGAGACCTCCTACCAGAGCGCCGTCGCCTACGCGCGCGACCGCCTGCAGGGGCGCTCGCTCACCGGCCCGAAGAACGCCAGCGGCCCGGCCGATCCCATCATCGTGCACCCCGACGTGCGGCGCATGCTGATGATCCAGAAGTCGTTCACCGAGGGTGCTCGCGCGCTGGCACTTTGGGTCGGCATGCTGATCGACGAGGCGCACAGCCATCCCGACGCGACGGTCCGCGAGGGGGCCGACGATCTCATCCAGATGCTGACGCCGATCATCAAGGCGCACTTCACCGACATGGGCAGCGAGTGCGCGAACCTCGCCGTCCAGACCTACGGCGGCCACGGCTTCATCCGCGAGAACGGCGTCGAGCAGTTCGTGCGCGACGCCCGCATCACGCAGCTCTACGAAGGCACCAACGGCATCCAGGCGCTCGACCTGGTCGGCCGCAAGCTGCCCATGAAGGGCGGCCGCGCCGCACAGCGCCTGCTGGGCGAGATCTCGGGCTTCGTCGCCCAGCACAAGGCCGACGACAAGATGAAGGAGTTCGTCGAGCCGCTCGAGAAGGCGCTGGGCCGCGTGCAGGACTCCGCCCTGTTCCTGATGCAGAACGCGATGAAGAACCCGGACGAGGCGGGCGGTGCGGCGACCGACCTGCTGCGCCTCATGGCGCTCACCGCGATGGCCTTCATGTGGAACCGCATCGTCGTCGCCGCGCACAAGGGACTGGCCGCGGGTAGCGACAACGCCTTCTACGAGGCCAAGCTCGCGACCGCGCGATTCTACATGGCGCGCGTGCTGCCGCAGACCGTGTCGCTCAACCATCAGATCAAGGCCGGCGCCTCGACCCTGATGGCGCTGCCGGCGGAAGCCTTCTGAGCGACGGCAACACAGGAAGCCTGACCGCGCGCGACCTGCTCGCGTTGCAGGCTTTCGAGCTCGCCGCGCGCACCGGCTCGTTCAAGGCTGCGGCCGAGCAACTCCACATCACGGCCTCGGCGGTCAGCCATCGCATCGCCGGCCTCGAGCGCCAGCTCGGCGCGCGTCTGTTCGAGAGGGGCCCGCGCGGCGTCGTGCTGGCGCCCGCCGGCCACGCACTCGCCTCGACCACCGGCCGCGCTTTCGGCGATCTCTCGCGGGCGCTGGCACGTCAGGGCTCGGGCTCGCGGCGGCTGCGCGTCTCGGCGGTGCCGATCTTCGCCACCCACTTCCTGCTGCCGCGCATCGGCCAGTTCATCGCCCAGCATCCCGAGATCGAGGTGCAGGTCGAGGCGAGCATGCGCATGGCCGACATGGAGGCAGGCCTGATCGACGTCGCGATGCGCTACGGCGACGGCAAGTTCCCGGGTGTCGCGGCCGAGAAGGTGATGGATCTCGCCGCCGTCCCGGTCGGCGCACCCGCCCTGGTGAAGCGTCTCCGGCTGCGCACGCCGGCCGACCTCGCGCGTGCCCCGCAGGTCCGCGTCTCGCCGTTCGGCGCCTCCTGGACGGAATGGGCCGAGGGCGCGGGCCTCGATCCCGAGGCGTTCGAGCGCAAGGGACAGAAGAGCATCCAGCTCGACGGCATGGGACAGGCGCTGCGCGCCGCCGCGCACGGACTCGGCATCGCGCTCGGTTTCGAGCCGCTGGTCGACAGCGAGATCGCCTCGGGCGCGCTGGTGAAGCTCGGCCCCGCCGTGCCGACGCGCGGCCAGATCTGGTTCGTCTGCCGGCCGCAGGATCGCGGCCTGCCGGCGATCCGCGCGCTGCGCCGCTGGATGCAGGGCGAGCTTTCGGCCATGAAGGACGCGGGCTGAATTCCATTCATCGCGGCGCGGGGGCAATGCGTTTGTTTCGCGCCGCGCGACGCCCGATACCGGTGTCATGCCCGACCTGACCCTCGCCGCGCGCGACGGCATCAAGCTCGCCGCCACCTTCTTCGAGCCCGAATCGCCCAACGGCATCGCCGTGCTGGTGAACAGCGGCACCGGCATCCCGCGCCAGTTCTACGGCGCCTTCGCCCAGCATCTCAGCCTGCGCGGCTTCGCGGTGCTGACCTACGACTATCGCGGCATCGGCCAGTCGGAGAAGCCCGCCGAGGCCACGATGGAGCAGTGGGGCGGCGTCGACCAGGCTTCCATGATCGACCATCTCGCGACGCTCGCCCCGGGCGCGACGCGCGCCGTGGTCGGTCATTCCTTCGGCGGTCAGGTGCTGGGGCTGGCCGACAATGTCGGCGAGCTGTCGGCCGCTGTGCTGGTCTGCACGCAGAGCGGCCACTGGCGGCATTGGCCCGCCGGCCGGCGGCGGCTGGGCATGCTCGCTCTGTGGTGGCTGCTGATCCCCGGTCTCACGACGCTCACCGGCCGCTTCCCCGGCTCGTGGATCGGCACCGCCGATCTGCCGAAGAACGTGGCGCGAAGCTGGGCGCGCTGGGGACGCTCGCCGCATTACGTTTGCGACGCGACGGGTGGGCCACTTCGGCCGTTCAATCGCGACGTCGCCTTCCCGATGCGCTGGATGAGCTTCGCCGACGATCCGATCGCGCCGCATTCCGCCGTCGAGGCACTGCGTTCCTACTATCCCAACGCGACCGTCGAGCGCCTGCATCTCGCGCCCGCCGATCTCGGCGCCGAGGCGGTCGGTCACTTCGGCTTCTTCCGCAAGTCGATGCCGCGCGACGCCTGGGACCAGATCGCCGGTTGGCTGGAGCGGGAAACCGGGCAAACTGGTGCCTCGTCGACACTGGAGGAAAAGCCCGAATGTCCGCACCCCACGTCCTCGCCGAGGTCAAAGACGGCATCGGCTGGCTGACGCTCAACCGTCCCGACCAGC
>CAYRBQ010000628.1:0-2845 GCA_964422305.1 uncultured Reyranella sp.
AACGCAACGTCTTCTTCCGCTGGTTCAACAGGGGCTACCAGAAGCTCGAGGACCTCTATGCGTCGCTGGTCGGCGCGATGGTCCGCCGCGCCGGCCTGATGGTCGTGGTCGCCCTGGTGGCCGCAGGGATCGGCGGCTGGGGCGTCGCGCGCCTGCCGACCGCCTTCATCCCCAACGAGGACCAGGGCTACCTGATGATCGGCGTGCAGCTACCCGACGGATCGTCGCTCGAGCGCACCGGCATCACGCTCCAGGAGGTGACCAAGATCGCCATGGCGGCGCCCGGCGTCGAGAACGTGGTCTCGCTCGGCGGCATGTCGGTGCTCGACAGCAACTCGGCGCTGGCGAACGCCGCCGTGTGCTACGTCATCCTGAAAGACTGGAACGTGCGCCTGAAGGCGGAGGGCCAGGACCTCCGGTCGATCGTGCTGGGCCTGATGAAGGACCTGCAGGTTCTGCAGGATGGCCGAGCCTTCGTCATCGTGCCGCCCGCCATCCAGGGCATCGGCAATGCCGGCGGCTTCCAGATGCAGGTCGAGCAGAAGGACGGCAGCTTCGACTATGCCAAGCTGCAATCCGTGACCGACGAGATGGTGCGCCAGGCCGGCACGCAGTCGGCGCTCACCAACCTCGTGACTTCCTTCCGAGCCAACGCGCCACACGTCCGCATCGATGTGGATCGCGTCAAGGCCGAGTCCCTGAAGGTTCCGGTCGGCGACGTCTTCAGCACGCTGTCAGCCTATCTCGGCTCGGCCTTCGTGAACCGCTTCAACAAGTTCGGACTGAGCCTGCAGGTCTACATCCAGGCCGACTCGCAAGACCGCACGCGGCCCGAGGACATACTCAGGCTCCAGGTGAAGAACCTCGACGGCCAGATGGTGCCGATCGGCGCCATCGCCGAGCTGAAGCCGGCGCTCGGGGCGCCGCTGATCAGCCTCTACAATCTCTACCCGTCGGCGGCGATCGTGGGCTCGCCGGCGGCCGGCTTCAGCTCGGGCGAGGGCATCGCGCTGATGGACGAGATCGCCAAGGCGATCCTTCCCCCCGGCACCGGCTACGAATGGACCGGCATGGCCTACCAGGAGAACATCGTGGGCAACCAGCTCCTGTACGTGTTCGTGCTGGCCATCCTGCTCGTCTATCTTTGCCTAGCCGGCCAGTACGAAAGCTGGATCGCGCCGCTCGGCGTGATCCTGGCCGTGCCGCTGGCGCTCAGCGGTCCGGCAATCGCGCTCACCGCCGTCGGGCTCGCCAACAATATCTACACGCAGATCGGCCTGATGCTGCTGATCGCGCTCGGCGCGAAGAACGCCATCCTGATCGTCGAGGTGGCGCGCGAACGGCGCCTGATCGACGGCAAGGACATCGTCGAGTCGGCGATCGAGGCGGCGCGCACGCGCTTCCGTCCGATCCTGATGACCTCCTTTGCCTTCATCCTGGGTGTCGTGCCGCTAGTGACGGCGACCGGCGCCGGCGCCAACTCGCGCATCTCGCTCGGCATGTGCGTGATGACCGGCATGATCGCATCGACCTGCCTTGCCGTGCTGTTCGTGCCGTCGTTCTTCACGGTGCTGCAGCGCTACGAGGAATGGAGCAAGGCCCGCAAGAAGAAGCCGGGTGCCACGCCCGCGGCGCCGGCGGCGGCCGGCGACTGAGTCGAAGACGCCGGACTCAGGAACGAGGAGAAATAGAATCCCCGCGCCCTATCAAACCCATCGCCGGCAGCTCGAGCTGATCCTGGAGGCCTGGGGCATGCCCAAGGCGACAGCCGCCGGGACGGCCGAGATCATGAGCTGGGCGGACTTGCACGGCATCGACACGCACGGCATCTCGATGGTGCCGCCCTACGACGAGCGTCGGCGCAACAACAAGCTCAACGTGCGCGCCGAACCGAAGATCGCGAAGGAGACGCCGGTGTCGGTGCTGATCGACGGCGGCGGTGGCCTCGGCCATCCGAGCGGGCGGCATGCCATGGAGATCGTCATCGAGAAGGCGAAGAAGACCGGCATCGGCGTCGCGGCCGTGCGCAACTCGGGCCATTTCGGCGCCTGCGGCTTCTATGTGCTGCAGGCCGTCGATGCCGGGCTGATCGGCATGGCGACGACCTCGGCGAGCGGCATTCAGGTGGCACCGACCTACGGCGCGCAGGCCCGGCTCGGCACCGATCCGATCGCCTTCGCCGCGCCCGGCAAACCCGGTGAGCCCTTCCTGCTCGATATGGCGACCACGACCGTGGCCGCTGGTAAGATCCGCAACAAGGCGAACGAGAAGCTTCAGACGCCGCCGGGTTGGCTGGTGACCAAGGACGGCCTGCCGAGCACCGATCCGCACGAAGTCAGCAAGGGCGGCTTCATGACGCCGCTCGGGGGCACACCCGAGGGCAGCAGCCACAAGGGCTACGGCCTCGGTGCCATGGTCAATATCCTGAGTTCGGCCCTGTCCGGCGGCGCGATGGTGACGGAACCGACTCGCAACACGCGTCCGGGCCCGATCGACATCGGCCACTTCTTTCTCGCGATGGATCCCGGCATGTTCCGCGACACTGCCGACTTCCAGGCTGATGTCGCCGATTTCTGCGACGCGCTACGCGCAACTCGGCCGGCCGACCCGGCGAAGCCGGTGCTGGTCGCCGGCGATCCCGAGCGCCGCACGGCCGCCGCGCGGATGAAGAGCGGCATCCCCGTCGGCCCCAACCTGCTCGCCAAGGTCAGAGAGATCGCGCTCGCCTCGGGGGCTGACTGGATCATGGAGGGCTGAGGGCAGCCCCGATTCTCGCGGCCTTCGTCGAGTAGTGGCGTCCCCGAGAGGATTCGAACCTCCGACCTCCGGTTTAGGAAACCGCTGC
>CAYRBQ010000629.1:0-2844 GCA_964422305.1 uncultured Reyranella sp.
CTTGAACAGATTCTGGTTGGGAATGACGATCAGAGTGTCGACCACCTTCTCGAGCTCGAGGATGCCCTGCTCGGCGGCCTGCATGCGCCGGCGGCCCTCGAAATGGAACGGCTTCGTGACCACGCCGATGGTGAGGATGCCCTGCTCGCGTGCCGCCGCGGCGATGACCGGCGCCGCACCGGTGCCGGTGCCGCCGCCCATCCCGGCGGTCACGAACACCATGTTCGCGCCATCGAGCAGATGGAGGATCTCCGGCAGCGCCTCCTCGGCGGCCTGTCGGCCGACTTCCGGACGGGCGCCCGCGCCGAGGCCCTGGGTGATGGTGATGCCGAGCTGAACGCGGCGGTCGGCGAGCGACTGGCCGAGCGCCTGTGCATCGGTATTCGCGACGATGAACTCCACGCCTTCCAGCGCGGCGCTGATCATGTTGTTGACGGCGTTTCCGCCCGCGCCACCGACACCTACGACGGTGATACGCGGCTTAATCTCCGACTCCTTTTGGGGGAGACTGAGGTTGATTGTCATACGGCTTTCTCCACGCAAACGAGGGGTAATCTGCTCGGAGCGACGGCGTGAGCCTCCTTTTTGGGTAGAGACCCTTCACCGCCACCGGCTTTTCTTGTCGTTATCTACAGCCTGTTGGGGATTGCCTTATCCCACACAACATATTGCCTAAAAGTTCTCCCTAATCCAACTGCCAATCCGGCCGATCCGGCTCGACGGCGTCTCATTCGGCATCGGCTGCGCCTGACTCGCGGCATGGCTCTGGAGGGCGAAGGAGAGGAGGCCGGCGGCAGCCGAAAAAGCGGGGCCGCCCGTGGAATCGGCCAGTCCGGCGAGCCGCAACGGCGCTCCGGTGCGTACTTTCTTGTTCAGGATGGCGGCAGCGACCTCGGGCACGCCGTCGAGCTGGCAGGCGCCGCCGACGATCACGGCCCGGCCCCCGGCCAACTTATCCACACCACTGGCCTCGAGACGGCTGCGCACCAGCTCGAACGTCTCCTCGACCCTCGGCCGGATGATGCCGACCAGGATCGAGCGCGGAATGTGGTTGGGCCGCGTGCGATCCTCCTCGCCGATCAGGGGCACGTCGATGATGTCGTACTCGTCGTTGGGTTTGGCGACCGCCCGGCCGATCTGGGTCTTCATGCGCTCGGCATGGGCGAGCGGCGTCGAGAGCCCGCGGGCGATGTCTCGCGTCACGTGCTCCCCGCCGACCGGGATGGAATCGACGTGAACGAGATGACCTTCGTAGAAGACCGCGATCGAGGTCGTGCCCGCCCCCATGTCGATCAGGGTCACGCCGAGATCGCGCTCGTCGGAGACCAGGGAGCTCAGCCCCGCCGCATGGGCCGCCACGACCCTGTCCGCGATCTCGAGATGGGCGCGCCGCACGCAGACCTGCAGGTTGCGCATCGCGCCGCTCGCCGCGGTGACGAGATGGACATCGACGCCCAGACGCTCGCCGAACATGCCGCGCGCGTCGCGCACCGGCGTGCCGTCGACCGAGTAGCCGATGGCGGCCGAGTGGATGATGTCGCGGTCGGCGGTCTCGGCGGGAAGCTGGATGTGCTGCTGCACGCGGCGGACGTCGCGCTCGCCGATCTCGTGATGGCCGATCGCCACCTCGAGGCTCTGGTTGTGCGAGGCGGCCGATCCGCCGCTCACGCCGACGATGACGTCGCGGACGTGCTCGCCGCACATCTCCTCCGCGGTCGACACCGCCGAGGAGATCGCGCGCGTGGCGGCCTCCATGTCGACGATGTTGCCGTTGCGCATCCCGAGCGCAGGCTGGTGGCCGATGCCAACCACCCTGAGCCCCTGCCCGTCCACGCGGGCGACGAAGCACACGACCTTGTTGGTTCCGATATCGAGCGCTGCAATGACGCCGTTTCTCGTCTTCGCCACTGTATCCCCCGTCCTTACGCGTACACTTGCGGTTTCTTAGACGTCAGGCGGGTCCGGGCGTTGGTTCGCCCGGTCCGCGTTTCCTGAGGTAGAGCTTGTCCGGCAGCCGGAGATCGACCACGCCGAACTCGCGCGACAACAGCTTGTGCTGGCCCTCGAGCTTGGTGACGTGCTGGAGGGCCGCGATCGCGTCCTCCTCCGGCAGCCAGATCTCGACGCCATTGTTCAGGATGAGGTTCCAGCGGCGCTGCCCGACCCAGACGGCCGAGCGCAGTTGGCGCGCGATGGTGGGCTCGTAGGTCAGCAGCAGCAGCAGGTCGCCGACATGCTCGGGCGCGCCGGGGCCGCCCAGCAGCAGCAGCGACTCGGCACCGGGCGGCATGCGGCTCGCCCGCACCGTGCGGCCGTTCTTGTCGATCAGCGTATATTCGTTGCCGTTCTGCCAGATCGCCACCGCACGGCGCTCCTTCAGCGTCACGTAGAGCGTATCGGGCAGGCGGCGCTCGACGGTGGCCCACTCGACCCAGTCGATCGCCTCGAGACGGCGGCGCGAGGCCTGCAGGTCGATGCCGAGCAGGGAGTCGCCACGGCTGACGTTGAGGGCGGCCAGGATGGCGCTGCGCTCGACATAGTCGCGGCCCTCGACCGTCACGTCGGCCAGCTTGAAGGGCGTGATGGCGCCCACGACGCTGCGCGAGACGGCGTCGATCTGCTTCTGTGCCTCGACCAGCCAGCCTTCGCGCCACGCCCACCAGCCGCCACCGCCGCCGCTGCCCAGCAGCAGCACGATCGCTCCCAGCAGCATCGGCTGCCGCCAGAACGGCCGGCCGGCCTTGCGGACTGCGCTGCGCTTCTTGCGGCGGTCGTAGTCGCGCTTGGGCGCGGCGGGTTTGCGGGGCGCCACGCTCACGACGGGCGCCTCGCATTGTCGACCAT
>CAYRBQ010000630.1:0-2843 GCA_964422305.1 uncultured Reyranella sp.
ATCAGCGCGGCGGCGCCCATCACCGGCACCGAAGGCTGGCAGACGGCGATCACGTGCACGTCGGGGCCGAGGTAGCGGCAGAAGTCGGCAACGTAGTCGATGTAGTCGTCGAGGTCGAAGTTGCCCTGGGAGAGCGGTACGTCGCGCGCATCGAGCCAGTCAGTGATGTGCACGTCGTGGTCGGGCAGCAACGCCTCGACCGTGCCGCGCAGCAGGGTGGCGTAGTGGCCGCTCATGGGTGCCACGACCAGGACCTTGGGATCCGGTCGCGTCGTCTCGCGCCGGAAGCGCACGAGCTGGCAGAACGGCTTGCGCAGCAGGATCTCTTCGTTGACCGCGACGGTGTCGTTGCCGACCGTCGTTGTCGCCAGCCCGAAGACCGGCTTGCCGTAGTTCTGGGTAAGCCGCGCGACGATCTCGGCGCCGGCGGCGACCGACTTGCCGAACCAGGTCTCGGCCCACGGGTTGTACGGGCTGGAATAGACATGTTCCAACGCGTTCGCCCAAAGGCGGACCGGCGTCGCAAGCTGCCGCTGAAGTTCGTACGCTTGGTAAAGGAGCATCCGGCGCGGATTGTACGCGCGGCTCGGGGCTTGTCACTTCAATAGTGCAGTGCACAAACCGTGCGCAATCAACGACTTAGGTCGTAGTCACAGCAAACGCCCCACAGCAGCCGCGATCTGCTCGGCCTTGGCCTCATGGGTGAAGTGGGTGACGAAGCGGCCGTTGCGGTCGAGCAGGTAGACGATCGAGGAGTGGTCCATCAGGTAGGGGCTCCCGTCCTTGCCCGGCACCTTCTGGAAGTAGACGCGGTAGGCGCGTGCCACGTCGGCGATCTGCTGCGGCGTGCCGGTGAGGCCGATGAAGGTCGGGCCGAAGTTCGGCACGTAGCCCTTCAGCAGCGCGGGCGTGTCGCGCTCGGGATCGACCGTGATGAAGACCAGGTTCACCTTCTTGGCGGCGTCCGGTCCCAGCCTCTCGACCGCCGTCTCCATCAGGAGCAGCGAGGTCGGGCAGACGTCGGGGCAGTAGGTGAAGCCGAAATAGATCAGCGTCGGCTTGCCCTTGAGCTGGTCCGAGGAGAACGGCTTGCCGTCCTGGTCGACGAGCTGGAACGGCCCGCCGAGCGTGGGCTTGCCGCCCTGGCTGGCGTCCCAGGCGATCCAGCCGGCGGCGACGACGAGCGCGGCGATCCAGACGCCGAGCAGCGCCTTCATGGTCCGTGACATGGCGCGGAAGATGGGCCGGCCGGGCCCGCTCGACAAGCCGGACCGCTCGTCGCACAAGGAGACGTGATGCGTGTTCTCATCCTCGGTGGTGGCTTCGCCGGCCTGTGGAGCGCACTCTCGGCGGCGCGGGCGCGCCAGGAGTTCGGTGCCGATCTCGAGATCGTGCTGGTGAACGACACGCCCTTCCACTCGATCCGCGTGCGCAACTACGAGGCCGACCTGTCGGATACGCGCGTCCCGCTCGACGAGGTGCTGCGACCGGTCGGCGTGAAGCGCATCGAGGCCGGGGTGACGGCGATCGATGTGGCCGCGCGGACCGTGCGCTGCGGCGCCGAGACGATCGCGTACGACCGGCTGATCTTCGCCTTGGGCAGCCGGCTCGCGCGGCCGCCGATCCCGGGCCTCGCCGAGCACGGCTTCGACGTCGATACCTATGCCGGCGCCGTGCGCCTCAACGCGCACATCGCGGCGCTCGGCAAGAGGGCGGCCTCGACCGTGCTTGTGGTCGGCGGTGGTCTCACGGGCATCGAGGCGGCGGCCGAGATGCCGGGCAAGCTGCGCGCCGCCGGCGTCGAGAAACCGCGCGTGATCCTGGCCGACCATGCGGCCCGCATCGGCTCCGACATGGGCGACGGCGCGGTTCCTGTGATCGAGGACGCGCTGGAATCGCTGGGCGTCGAGCGACGCGGCGGCGTTTCGGTGGTCGCGGTCGATGCGGCGGGCGTCACGCTGGAGAGTGGCGAGCGTATCGCCGCCGACGCTGTCGTCTGGTGCGCCGGCATGCGTGCCCATCCTCTCACCGCGCAATTCCCCGTCGAGCGTGACCGCGTCGGCCGTTTGCCGGTCGAGCCGACCCTGAAGGTGAAGGGACTGGCCGCCGAGTTCGCGGCGGGCGACGTGGCCTCGTTCCTGATCGACGGCACGCATTCGTGCGTGATGTCCTGCCAGCATGGACGGCCGATGGGCCGCTTCGCCGGTCACAACGCGGTCTGCGACCTCCTGGGCAAGCCGATGCTGCCGCTCGAGATCGGCTGGTATACGACCATCCTCGATCTTGGACCCTGGGGCGCGCTCTACACCGAGGGCTGGAACCGCAAGCTGGTGTCGACCGGCGCGGCGGCCAAGAAGACCAAGGAGACCATCAACCGCCAGCGCATCTACCCGCCGCGTTCCGGAGACCGGCAGGCGCTGCTTGATGCGGCCGCGCCCGCGGTGCAGACACCTCCGGTGCGTTTCGACTGAGAGGGACCGATGTTCTACGACACCGCCAAGCGCGACCACGGCCTGCCGCAGGATCCCCTGAAGGCGCTGATCGTGCCGCGGCCGATCGGCTGGATCTCGACGGTCGACGGGCAGGGCCGCGTCAACCTCGCGCCCTACAGCTTCTACAACGGCGTCGGCGAGTTCCCGCCGATGGTCTACTTCGCCATTACCGGAACCTACGGCGACACGCCGACCAAGCACAGCCGCATGAACGCCGAGGAGACCGGCGAGTTCGTGGTCAACATGGTGACGGCGGAGATGGCCGAGAAGATGAACGTCACCACCGCGATGGTGGCCTACGGCGTCGACGAGATGAAGCTCGCGGGGCTCACGCCCGAGCCCTGCCGGTTC
>CAYRBQ010000631.1:0-2843 GCA_964422305.1 uncultured Reyranella sp.
CCGCGGTCGGGCCCTCACCTTCGGTGGGCTGGCCTTCCGCACCGGCTTCGCCCTGATGAGCGCGCAGCGCCATGCACGCATCATCGGACTCTTCGTGCGATTGCTGCGCCGTGACGGCAAGCCCGACTATCTCCCGCACCTGCCGCGCGTGTGGCGCATGTTCGAGCGGTCCCTGCAGCACGAGGCGCTGTCACCGCTGCGCCGCTGGGTCGACCGGCTATTGCCGCCGCCTCTGCGCCGGATCGGTGCGGCATGATCCGCAGCGCCATGATCCTGGCGGCGGGCCGCGGCGAGCGCATGCGGCCGCTGACCGACGCCACGCCCAAGCCGCTGATCCCGGTCGCCGGCCGCTCGATGCTGGAGCGCTCCATGGACCGCCTGCAACGCCACGGCGTGCAGAACGTCGTGGTCAACGTGCACCATCTCGGCAACCAGATCGCCGACCGCCTGCGCGGCCGCGCCCGCATCGTCCCCGAGGACCGCTTGCTCGACACCGGCGGTAGCGTGAAGAATGCTCTGCCGCTGCTGGGCAACGGGCCGTTCTTCGTACTGAACGGCGACGGGCTGTGGCGCGACGGGCCGGAGTCGCTGCTGGGGCGCCTCGCGGCGGCCTGGGATCCCGGCCGCATGGACGCGCTGCTGCTGCTGCATCCGCTCGCCACGGCGATCGGCCGCGAGGAGAAGGATCGCGGCGACTACTATCTCGAGCCCGACGGCCGCGCCCGCCATCGCGGCACGGCGGAGACGGCGCCGTACCTCTTCGCCAGCATCTCGGTGTGCGACCATCGCCTGTTCCAAGGTTCGCCCGAGGGGCCCTTCTCGCTGCTGAAGCTGTGGATGCGCTCGGAACAGGCCGGCCGCCTGTTCGGCCTCGTGCATGACGGCGACTGGTTCCACAACGGCACGCCGCAGGCGCTGGGCGAGGCCGAGAGGCTGCTGGGATGAAGGGCGTCTTCTCGATCGGCATGGACCGGCGCTTCGCCGACGAGCTGGCGAAGGGCGTCCTGGCCGGGCATGGCGGCGATCCGCTGGCCCTGGCCGATGTGCTGATCCTGCTGCCGACGCGGCGCTCGGTGCGGGCGCTGCGCGAGGCCTTCCTGCGCGCCACCGACGGCACGCCGACCATCCTGCCCCGCATGGCGCCGCTCGGCGATGTCGACGACAGCGAATGGGAGATCGCCCCGGGCGACGGCGCGGCACTCGACCTGCCGCCGGCCATCGATCCGGCAGAGCGCGAAGCACTGCTCGCCGAACTGGTCGCGGCCTTCCCCGACGATCAGGGCCACCCCATCGCGCAATCGGCGGCGCAGGCCCTGAAGCTCGCCCGCGAGCTCGGCCGCCTGCTCGACGAGCTCGCGATCGAAGGCGTGTCGTTCGACCGGCTGGAGGGCCTGGTCGAAGGCAACTTCGCGAGCCACTGGCAGCGCACGCTGAAGTTCCTCGCCATCGTGGGCGAGATGTGGCCCGCGATGCTGGCCGAGCGCGGCCAGATCGACGCCATCGACCGCCGGACCCGCGCGCTGCGCGCCCAGGCCGCGCGCTGGCGCGAGCAGCCGCCCGCGACGCCGGTGATCGCGGCCGGCTCGACCGGTTCGCAGCCCGCGACGCGCGAGCTTCTGCAGGCCATTGCCGGGCTGCCGCAGGGCGCGGTCGTGTTGCCCGGTCTCGACCGTGACATGGACGACCAGAGCTGGGCCGCGCTCGATCAATCGCACCCACAGTTCGGCCTGCACGAGCTGCTGGCAGCGCTGGGCGTTGCGCGCGCCGACGTGCCGGAATGGCCGGGTGCGGCCGGCAGCTCGGCGCGGCACTTCCTGATCAGCGAGCTGATGCGGCCGGCGGAGACCAGCGAGGCCTGGCAGCGGCCGCTCGCCTCCTCGCTGGAGCATGTGACGCGCGCCGATTGCACGACTTCGCACCAGGAGGCGATCGTGGTGGCGCTGGCGCTGCGCGAGACCCTGAAGGACGAAGGCCGCACCGCCGCCCTCGTGACGCCCGATCGCGAGCTGGCGCGGCGCGTGGCCGCCGAGCTGCGGCGCTGGGGTATCGACATCGACGACTCGGCCGGCGCACCGCTCGCCGACACGCTGCCCGCCTCGCTGATGCACGCGCTGCTCGACGCTATCGAGGCGGGCTTCGCGCCGGTCGAGTTGCTGGCGCTGCTGAAGCATCCGCTCTGCACCCTGGGCATCGACCGCGCGACAGTGCTCGACGCCGCACGGCGGCTCGACCGCAAGTGCCTGCGCGGCCTGAAGCCGACGCCGGGCATGGCGGCGACCCGCGCGCGCATCGAGAATACGAAGTTCGGGGATCCCGCCGACCGCAAGGCGGTCGAGACGGTGATCGACCGGCTCGACGCCGCCACGTCGGGCCTCGCCGTGCTGACGGCGAAGGAGACGGCGCCCGAGGCGCTGCTCGATGCCACGATCGCGGCGGCCGAGATGATCGCGCCCACCGAGACATTGTGGGCCGGCGAAGCGGGCGAGGCACTGGCCGACCTGCTGGCGCGCCTGCGGACGGCGTGGGCCGGCAGGAACGCGGTCGCCACCGGAGAATGGCCGAGCCTTTTCGCCGCGATGCTGGAGACCGCGACCCTGCGGCCGGCCTTCGGCCGCCATCCGCGGCTCGCCATCTGGGGACCGCTCGAAGCGCGCCTGCAGCGCGCCGACCTCCTGGTCCTGGGCGGCCTCAACGAAGGCACCTGGCCGCCCGCCGTCGAAACCGGACCGTGGATCAACCGGCCGATGCGCACAGCCTTGGGCCTGCCGCAACCCGAGCGCCGCGTCGGCCCGTCGATGTGGACTCTTGGGGGAGATCAGCCTGTTATCCCTAGAGTACCTTTT
>CAYRBQ010000632.1:0-2841 GCA_964422305.1 uncultured Reyranella sp.
GCGCAGGCCCGGGATGCCGCGCGACGACGAGTAGCCGTGCGCGCGCGGATTGGCGGCCGCCTCGGCGAGCTTGGCGACGATGTGCGGCGCAGTCGGCAGGTCCGGATTGCCCATGCCGAGGTCGATGACGTCCTGGCCGGCGCCGCGGGCGCGCGCCTTCATCGCGTTCACTTCCGCGAACACGTAGGGCGGCAGGCGCTTCAGCCGGTGGAACTCGGAATCGTCCATGTGGTTTTCCTTCGGCGCCCTAGATGTCGAGGAAGATCTCGGCGCGCCGGTTGGCGGCGATGCCGCGGGCGGTGTTGGTCTGGTAGACGGGTTCGTCGTCGGACGCGGCTTCGGCGACGATGCGGTCGCGCGGCACGCCGAGCGCGCGAAGCTGCTGGGCGATCGCCAGCGCGCGACGGCGCGAGACCTCGAAGTTGCCGCGCTCGATCTGCGCGGCCGAGGCGCCGTAGGCGTCCTGGTCGGCATGCGCGACGATGCGGATCGTGCCGCCGTTGCGGCGCTGGATCTGGGCCACCTTTGCCAGCACCTCGTAGTCGTTGCCGCCCAGGCCGGACGAAGCGCGGCCGAACTGGATCACCGCGATCTGAATGTTGCCGCCAAACGGCGGAGACTTCATGTCGCTGAACGGGACCTGGCCCGACTGTGCAGTGGCGATGTTGCCCTGGATCGGCATCGCGGGCGCGGGCGCCGGAGCGGGCGGCGGCACCTGCACGACGGGAGCCGGCGCGGGCATCGGTGCGGGTTCAGGCGCAGGCATCGGAGCCGGCGGCGGTGCGGCTGCAGCGGCCTGCGTCGACGCCGGCGGCGTCCAGCCGGGCGGCGGCTCGAAGGCGCGATTGGGGCTCGCCGGACGCGGCGTCTCGGCGACGACCGGTGCGGGCATCGGCGCCGGTGGCGCCTGAACGACAGGTGCTGGTGCCGGTGCCGGTGCTGGTGCCGGCGCGGTCGCCGCGGCCTGGGTGGCCGGCGGGGTCCAGCCCGGCGGCGGCTCGAACGCGCGGTTCGGATTGGCCGGACGAGGCGTCTCGGCAACGACCGGCGCGGGAATCGGCGCCGGCGGCGGTGCCTGAACGACAGGTGCCGGTGCGGGTGCCGGTACAGGTGCAGGCGCCGGCATCGGTGCCGGTGGTGACGCCGCGGCGGCCACGACGGGCGCCGCGGCTGCGGTCTGGCCGGGCGGTGTCCAGCCGGGCGGCGGCTCGAAGGCCTTGTTGGGATTTGCCGAACGAACCGGCGCCGAGGCGACCGGCCTGGGCGCAGGCTCGGGGGCAGGTGTCGGCGCCACGACCACCGGCGCGGGAGCCGCTGCGGCCGTCTGCACGATCGGCGTGGGAGCAGCCGGCGGGGGCGCGGCCGGCGGGGGCGCAGCTTGCGTGACGACAGGCTCGGTCTGGCCGGGCGGCGTCCATCCCGGCGGCGGCTCGAAAGCCCTGTTCGGGTTGGCCGGGCGCGCGGGCGCAGCGGCGACAGGCACGGGTGCCGGCCGGGAGTCCGTCATCACCGCAGGCTGCGCGACCGGCGCGCTGGAGGTCGCGACCGCGGGCGTGGCGACGGCCGCCGGCGTGGCGGATGTCACCACCGCGGTCTGGCCCGGCGGGTTCCAGCCCGGCGGCGGCTCGAACGCCCTGTTGGGATCGGCGGGACGCGCTGCCACGACCGGTGCTGCCGGCGGCGTCGCGGGTACCGTCACGGCCTGCTGGGTCGGCTCGGGTGCCGGCGCTGTTGCAGGGGGCGGCGCGATCGGCGCGGATGAAACGGGCGCGGGCGGCGGCACGGGCACGGCCGCGGGTGCGGCCGCCGGCGGCGTCGATGTGATCGTTCCGGCATCGGGCGGCGGCGCACCGCGCGGGGCCGGCGGGTTGGCCGCCTCGCGCGCCTTCGCTTCCTTCTCGGCGGCCTCGCGCTCCTGGCGCTCCTCGCGCGCCTTGCGATCGCGCTCGGCCTGCTCCTTCTCGATCGCTTCCTTCTGTGCCTTCTGGCCGCCCTTGCCCTGCACGATGGAACCGATCTGCGGCGTGGCGCTGCGCGTCTCGTCGACGGCGGAGATGTTGGCATCGTACTGCCGGCCACTGCTCGGCGCGGGAATGCTGCCGCTCGGCGCGACCTGGCGATCCGCCCCCGGCCGCGGCGGCGGACCGACCGGAGTCGAGCCGCCGATCCAGTCGCAGCCGACGAGGATCGCGAGTGTGGACACGCCGAGCAAGCCGAGCCAGCGGCCTTTGCCGACCGTAGCCGGGCCGATCGTGTCCTGGGGTCGCTGCATCGTCTTCACCTGTCGATCTCGCCGTTCCGCGTTGTGTAGCCGACGCCGAGAGGAAAATTGACCCGTCTGTTGTCGCAGCCTACGAATTGGAGGCAAGCGGCGATCCGGAGCCTGCGAATACTAGGGATGGTACCGGGGCGCCGAAGGTACCGCAAGAAACGCCACAAAGGCAATGATTCGGAAGGGGAAACCCATGTCGGACACGCCCGCCCCCACGGCCCTTCCCGGCCTCTCGCCGGAAGACTCCGAAAAGCTGCAAACGGCGTTCAAGGACATCGCGACGCGCAGCCAGAGGCTGCTGCAGGATTTCAGCGAGCGCTACAAGGCCGACGGCCCGCATACAGCCGATCCGCTGAACCTCACCCAGACCTTCATGGACTTCACGTCCAAGATGCTGGCCGACCCCAACCGCCTCGTGCAGGCGCAGATGGAGCTCTGGCAGCAGTACATGAAGCTCTGGCAGGTCACGGCGCAGCGCATGATGGGCCAGAAGGTCGATGCCGTCGCCGAGCCCGCCAAGGGCGACAAGCGCTTCAACGATCCGGCGTGGAAGGACGAGGTCGTCTTCG
>CAYRBQ010000633.1:0-2838 GCA_964422305.1 uncultured Reyranella sp.
GGCGATCTCGGCGGCGGGCAGCTCGACGTTCAAGGTGCGCCTGCCGGGATCGATGACCACGATGTCGCCGTCGCGCACCGCCGCGATCGGGCCGCCGCGCGCGGCCTCGGGCGAGATGTGGCCGATCAGGATGCCGTGGCTCACGCCCGAGAAACGGCCGTCGGTGATCAGCGCCACGTCCGCGGCCAACCCGCGGCCCTGCAGCTGGATGGTGAGCATCACCATCTCGGGCATGCCGGGCCCGCCGACCGGGCCGACATTGCGCACCACGATCACGCTGCCGGGCTTGATGTCGTTGGCCCGGATCGCGGCCATCGTGTCGGCCTCGGACTCGAACACGCGGGCGGGGCCGCGGAACTCGCCGTTCTCCAGAGTCTTGCCCGACAGCTTCAGCACGCAGCTCTCCGGCGCGATGTTGCCCTTGAGCACGCTGATATGGTTGTTCGCCGGCGCGAACGGCCTGGCGACCGGCCGCACGATGTCCTGCGCGCCGAGCTGCCCCCCCAATTGATCCAGCGTCGGCACGTCCGCCAGGTTCTCCGCGAGCGTCCGGCCCGTCACCGTCATGGCGTCGCCGTGCAGCAGGCCGGCGCGCAGCAGCTCCTTCATCACGACCGGCACGCCGCCGATCTGGTGCAGGCTCACCATGGCGTAGGGCCCGTGCGGCTGCAGGTTGGCGATCAGCGGCACCCGCTCGCCGACCGCCTGGATGCGCTCGATACCCATCGAAGACAGCCCCGCCTCGCGGGCGATCGCCAGCAGGTGGAGATACATGTTGGTCGAGCCGCCCATTGCATAGACGGTCGTGACGGCGTTCTCGAAGGCGCGTTCCGTCATGATGTCGCGCGGGCGGATGCCCTTCTCGATCAGCCGGTAGAGCGCGTCGACGGTGGCCTTCGCCTGGGCCTTCACGTCGGCATGGATGTCGGAGCCTGCCTCGTAGTCGGCGGGATGCGACGCGCCGCGCGGCAGCATCATGCCGATCGCCTCGGCGATGGTGCTCATCGTGTTGGCGGTGAACATGGCGCCGCAGGTGCCGCTGCCCGGCATGACGTTGCGCTCCAGCTCCATCGCTTCCTCGGCCGAGAGGCGGCCCGCCTCGTGGGCGGCGCGGCCCTCGACATAGTCGAGGATGGTGAGGTTGTTGCCCTTGGCCGCCCAGGCGCCGAACGAGACGCGGCCCGGCGAGCTGGTGCCGGGATAGAGCACCAGGCCGAAGGCGTTGGTGCGGGCGAGCGGCATCAGCGCCGCGGCGCCCGTCTTGTCGCAGCCCGAGATCACGATCATCGCCTCGCCGTGATGGGCGCGGTGGCCGATCTCGAAGCAGTCGGCCACGACGTCGCGCGACACCAGGCTGAAGCCCGCCGTGGGCGTGCCCTGCGTCAGCGCGTCGGACACCGCGGGCGCGCCCACCACCAGCCCCTGCCCGCCGCGCTCGCCCACCAGCTCGACCAGCAGGTCGGCGAGCGAGCGCACGCGGTTGTTGCAGCGATGGGCGTTGGTCCAGGCGGCGGCGACGGTCACGACCGCATTGGCCCTGGCCGCGCGATCCGGCTCGAACCCGGCGGCACGCAGCTCGACGCGCTGCTTCTTCCAGTAGGTGGGGCTGTCTTCGGTCATCTCTTCCATCCCCTCGATTTTCGCGGGCACGTTACCCGATTTTCCGAACACGAGTTGTTCGGGAACTGTCCGCCCAGGTGTTCGCAAACCGAATCGCGAAACGCCGGATTCGCGAGCCGCGACAGGCGATTGCCGCCGACGTCCCGAACAGCGCCGCGTGCGTTTCCGACTCCGGTCCGAATCGCGGACCTGTTCGGCAATTCGGACGCCTGCCGCTCGTGTCATCCCGAGCGGAGCGAGGGATCCTTCGCCTGTGCCTGCACTGCATGCATCGACGGCCATCGACGCTTTCGGACATCGCTACGCGATGTCCTGCCGCTCACCGGCCGAGTTTCGCTCGGCCCAGACATGACAAAGCCCGGCCCTCGCGGACCGGGCGCACCGGGTCTATGCTAGCGGAAATATCCTATCATTTCCTGCTAAAGCTGTCAAACCATGCCGCTAGTCAAGATAGACCTCTTTCTCCACTGCTACCAGCATCACACACCACAAATTCCAGCTCTCGGCTGTTCGGTCGAATACTTAGTTGGCCGATACCTCCCGTCGAGGATTCCGCATGCAACAACACATTGTCGGAAATTTCATTCAGAGACCACTCAAGACCGCGAAGATGAGATCGCTCAAGATGGCGTGTAACCTTGAGAATCCGATCAATGGTACCGCGAACAAATGAATACTGCTGATCGTGGTCCTTGTACTCCATCGCAGGCAGGTTCAGATCATGATTGAGTACGGACGCAGCGTATTGCTCAGGAGACATAAGCCACGCCCAGTTCGAGTTCACGAACAGGCGCCGCAGCTGCTCATTGCGCGGTAGTCGCACGTCGAAGCGAACACCCTCTTCTCGATACTTGCGCACCAATGCTACGATCGGCAGGACTGCATCAGGGAAACAAGCTTCGACGTTGCTGCAGTCTAGTACGATTCGCTCAAAGCCGCGAAACTCGACGAGACCAGTGATCGTAGCCGCTAGTTCACGGTGGCGGCGAACGTGCAAATCAGGCTCAAGAACAACTACGTTTTCGTCTCTCATCAGCTCTGTCGTTCTGCTCTGGCATCGCCAGAACATTGTAATCCACAGGAGCTAACAACCAAGACCACTATGCCGGCCTCTTCGGCCCGATCTTGTCCTCCGTTCGCAGCTCGAAGTCGCTGGCGTCGTCGCGCTCGCGGAGCTGGGCCTTGGGGTCGCCCTGCAGGCGGTTGACGATGCGGCCG
>CAYRBQ010000634.1:0-2838 GCA_964422305.1 uncultured Reyranella sp.
GTCGGGCGGCGGCAAGCGTGCCCCCGCCTCCAAGGAAAAGTCCTACACCGCGCGCGACATCGAGGTGCTCGAGGGCCTGGAGCCCGTCCGCAAGCGTCCCGGCATGTACATCGGCGGCACCGACGAGCGCGCCATGCACCATCTCGTCGCCGAGGTGCTGGACAACTCGATGGACGAGGCCGTCGCCGGCCACGCCGACACGATCTGGCTGGAAGTCCTCTCCGGTAACCGCATCCTGGTGCGCGACAACGGCCGCGGCATCCCGACCGACCCGCACCCCAAGTTCAAGAACAAGTCGGCGCTCGAGGTCATCCTCACGACGCTGCATTCGGGCGGCAAGTTCAACAACAAGGTCTACGCGACCTCGGGCGGCCTGCACGGCGTCGGCGTCTCGGTGGTGAACGCCCTCTCCGACGAGCTGGTCGTCGAAGTGGCGCGCGACCGCCAGTCGTGGGTCCAGACCTTCTCGCGCGGCAAGCCGTCGTCGAAGCTTAAATCGAACGGCCCGGCGCCCAACCGCCGCGGCACGACCGTGACCTTCCATCCCGATCCCGAGATCTTCGGCAAGCAGCTCTTCGTGCCCGAGCGCCTCTACAGGATGGTGCGCTCCAAGGCCTACCTCTTCCGCGGCGTCGAGATCCGCTGGAAGTGCGACAAGGCCCTGCTGCCCAAGGACGGCAAGATTCCCGAGGAGGAGACCTTCCACTTCGCGGGCGGCCTCAAGGACTATGTGATCAGCGAGATCGGCGAGCGCGCCACCGTCGTGCCGCAGCCCTTCGCCGGCGAGGCCAGGAGCGAGAGCAACGGAACCGCGGGCGGCAAGGTCGAATGGGCCGTGTGGTGGCCGACCGACGAGGAGGGCTTCGTCCGCTCCTACTGCAACACCGTGCCGACCGCCGAGGGCGGCACGCACGAATCGGGCTTCCGCAGCGCGCTGGTGCGCGGCCTCAAGCGCTACGCCGAGCTGACCGGCAACCGCAAGGGATCGGTGATCACCGCCGACGACGTGTTCGACGGCGCGGCGGCGCTGGTCTCGGTGTTCATCGAGCAGCCGCAGTTCCAGGGCCAGACCAAGGAGAAGCTGGTCAGCGTCGAGGCGACCAAGCTCGTCGAGACCGTGGTCGGCGACAATTTCGAGCACTGGCTCACGGGCGACAAGGAAGCGGGCAACGTCCTGCTCGAGCATGTCGTCGCCAAGGCCGAGGAGCGCCTGCGCCGCAAGCAGGATCGCGAGCAGCAGCGCAAGACCGCGACGCGCAAGCTTCGCCTGCCCGGCAAGCTCGCGGACTGCTCGAGCTCGGCCTCGATCGGCACCGAGATCTTCCTGGTCGAGGGCGATTCGGCCGGCGGCTCGGCCAAGGCGGCACGCAACCGCGAGACCCAGGCGATCCTGCCGCTGCGTGGCAAGATCCTGAACGTCGCCAGTGCCAGCGCCGACAAGCTGCGCGAGAACCAGGAGGTCCAGGACCTCATCCAGGCGCTGGGCTGCGGCACCGGCGCTCACTACAACGACGATCGCCTGCGCTACGAGCGCGTGATCATCATGACCGACGCCGACGTCGACGGCGCGCACATCGCCTCGCTGCTGATGACATTCTTCTATCGCGAGATGCCTAAGCTGATCGAGAACGGCCACCTCTTCCTCGCACAGCCGCCGCTCTACCGCATCAGCAAGGGCGGCAAGACGGAATACGCGCAGGACGACGCTCAGAAGGACGAGCTGGTGCGCACGCAGTTCGGCGGCAAGGCCGACATCACCCGCTTCAAGGGTCTGGGCGAAATGCAGTCCGTGCATCTGCGCGAGACCACCATGGACCCCAGCAAGCGGGTGCTGCTGAAGGTCGACGTGCCGACGGCGACCGGCGCGGACGACCGCCGCGAGGAGATGCGGACCCGCACGCTCGTCGAGGACCTGATGGGCCGCAAACCCGAGAAACGCTATGCCTTCATCCAGGAAAACGCCAAGTTCGCCAGGGACTTGGACGTCTGAGATCAAGGGCTGCGCGCAATAATGTGACGTCGTGCTCCCGCCCGACGGGGGTATGATCAGCCGGTCATTCGGCGTGAGGAGGCCATCCCGATGCGTCTGAGAAACAAGATCCTTGCGGCGTTGTTGGCAGTCGCCGCCCTTCCCGCTGCCGCCTATGCCGCGGTCATCGGCGGCACCTACTATGCCGTTCAATATGACTATCGCGAGTTCTTCGCCGCGACCGACAACAGGAACTTCCAGGTGGTGCTGGCGGGAACGGCGTTCCCGAACGTCGACCCGGCCACGGTTGCGCGCGACCTGCTGCCGATGATGCAGGCGGCCAGGCCGATGCCGCGGCTCACCTTCACCTACGAGACGCCGCCCGAGCCGCCGCGCCCCAACTACCGGCTGATGCTGGTCTTCAACCCGGCCAGCGACCTCAACAGCGACACGGTGTGCAAGGGCACGACCCGCTTCAAGCCGGGCCAGCCGGGCGTCTTCTACGTCTATGCGATCTACTGCCGGAACGACATGACCATGTCGGAGACGACCGCCTGGACACCGGCGAGTGGCCCGACCGATCCGCGCATCGGCGAACTGTTCCGCGAGCTCTTCCAGGTCGTGTTCAGCGACTCGCCGGCGCTGCGCCCGAACCAGGGCGGCACCTCCTTCCGCTAGCCGCTCAAGCGCTCCACAGGACATCTCTGCTACCAGACGGCTCATGGCCGTCTGGTATTCGCTCGCCGATTCCGTTCTCTCCCGCATCGATGCCGAAACCGCGCATGGCCTCGCCATCCGTGCGCTGAAGACAGGTCTGATGCCGGGCGACCGCCGTGCCGATCCTCCGTCGCTTGGCGCGAAGGTCTGGG
>CAYRBQ010000635.1:0-2836 GCA_964422305.1 uncultured Reyranella sp.
CACGCCGGACAAGGACAAGCTGCTCGCCTCGCGCTACGACGTCGCCGGCATGGCGAAGTTCATCGGCGTCGATTCGCTGGCTTTCGTCTCGATCGACGGCCTCTACCGCGCCATGGGCATGTCTGCCGGGCGCGACGCCAGGGCGCCGGGCTTCTGCGACGCCTGCTTCACCGGCGACTACCCGATCTCGCTCGACGACGTCACCGGCGTCGAGGACCGCCAGCTCTCCCTCCTCGTCGAAGCGAACTGACCTCATGAGACTCGCCGGCCGCCTGGCGCTGATCACCGGCGCGTCCCGCGGGCTGGGTGCGGCCGCAGCCCTCGCCTATGCCAGGGAAGGCGCGCACGTCGTGCTGGTCGCCCGCACCGTGGGCGGCCTCGAGGCGGTCGACGACCAGATCAAGGCGATCGGCGGCAACGCCACGCTGGTCCCGCTCGACGTCACCGACGGCCCCGGCCTCGACCGCCTCGGCGCCGCGCTGCACGAGCGCTTCGGCCGGCTCGACATCCTGCTGGGCAATGCCGCGGTACTGGGCGCGCTCTCGCCGGTCGGCCACTTCGAGCCCAAGACCTTCGAGGAGGTGATGGCGGTGAACGTCACCGCCAACTGGCGCCTCATCCGCTCGATGGACCCGCTGCTGCGCCGCTCCGACGCCGGCCGCGCGATCTTCGTGACCTCGGGCGCGTCGCGGAAGATCCTGCCCTACTGGGGCGCCTATGCCGCGAGCAAGGCCGCGCTCGACATGCTGGTCGGCGTCTACGCCGCCGAGGTCGCCCACACCCAGGTGCGCGTCAACCTCTTCAACCCCGGTCCGATGCGCACCTACATGCGCCGCCAGGCCTTCCCCGGCGAGGCCGAGGCCCAGCAGACTCCGCCCGAGGCGCATGCCGAATCGCTGATCCGGCTCGCGCTCCCCTCCTGCACGATGAACGGCCAGTGGGTCGCCGGCGACGAGGCGTTGGCCTCGCGGTGACGCCGGCGGGCGGTATTCCGAACACGAGTCGTTCGGGAACTGTTCGTCCGGAAATTCACAAAGCGCCGGCCCGCTTGAACCGGACGGTTTTCGCCGACGCAGGTTCGGATCGCGGACCTGTCGGCGTCGCACACACCTCGCGGCGCTCTCGGACATTGCACAGCGTGGCGGCTTGTAACCAAGCCGCGGCCTGCCGCTTATCGGCCGAGCGAAGCTCGGCCACGCCGCGCTACAGCCACAACAACTTCACGACGCGGTTGCGACAGGGCTGAAGTGCAGCATTTGCGCGGTCATTTTGATTTTCGAGTGCTACACCGCGACGTACCGCTTTGTAGCAGTTGTCGCAGCTCGCACCTCGGGCCGACGTGTGCCCATGGGCGGGGTTCGCCGGTCTTTTCGACTTTCATTCGACAAGGGAGCGCGGTGCGCTCCGGGGACATCTCCAGGCCGAAGCTTAGGAGACTCATGCGGTCGGTTGGGTCCGCCGTCGTGGTGGTTCGGGACCGGTCAGGACCGGCCCATGCTTCGTGGGTCCAAACAAAAAGGCCGGCGCGGGAAGCGCCAGCCTATACAGAAATCTTACCAGAACCTGCGGAACCTGCAACTTCACCGGCGCATGGCTCGATGGAGGCGCGCGCATGGATGCTGGCAGTGCATGCAACGCTGTCCACCGCAAACCGGAGCGTCAATAGGGCTGCGCCAGAATCCAGACGCGGGCAGCCTCGGCGTCGTCGAACACGCGCAATGGCCGATCGGCCGCGGCGAGTGCGCCGACCACGCGCTGGAACATCTCCACCTTCTCGGCCTGTGCCACGATCGCCAGCGGCCCGACCTCGAACCGGTGATGGCTGTCGCGGATGCGCGCGGCGATCGCCAGCGCGTTCTCCGCTCCCATCGAGCTGTGGCCGTCCACCCCGTTGAACAGCTTGCGCCAGGAATGGAAACCTGTGGCATCGAGCATGTCGAGATAGGCGTTGATCTCCGCCGGCAGCACGTCGCCCTCCGCCACGACGGTGACGAGGTGCTCCTGCGAATCTATTCTCCAGTACAGCGGCATACGCGAACGCTATCTCTTCTTCCGCGCCCGGCCCTCGTAGGGGTTCTTCGGCTTGCGCATGGTCATGCGGATCGGCACGCCCGGCATGTCGAAGTCGTCGCGCAGGCGGTTGGTGAGGAAGCGGAGATAGTCATCGCCCAGCTCCTCGGGCTGGCTGACCGAGAGGATGAAGGTCGGCGGCCGGCGCTTGATCTGGGTCATGAAGCGCAGCCGGATGCGGCGGCCGTTGCTGGCCAGCGGCGGCGGGTGCAGCGTCTCCATCTCGCGCAGCCAGCGGTTCAGCTTGGGCGTCGGCACGCGCTTGTTCCAGATCGCGTAGGTCTCGAACACCTTGGGCAGCAGGCGGTCGACGCCGCGGCCGGTGATCGCCGAGAAGCCGACGATCGGCACGTCCTTGACCTGCGCGAACGAGGCCTCGAGCCGGTCGCGGAGCTTCTTCCACGCCTTGGTCGACTCGCGCTGGTCGTCGGCCAGCAGGTCGGTCTTGTTGACCGCGATCACCAGCGCGCGGCCCTCCTCGATCACCCAGCCGGCGATGTTGAGGTCCTGCTTCTCGGCCATGTCGCCGGCGTCGAGCACGACGACGGCCACGTCGGCGAGGCGGATCGTGTCCAGCGTGTCGGCCACCGACGCGGCCTCGAGCTTGGCCTCGATGCGGCTCCTGCGCCGCATGCCCGCGGTGTCGACCAGGCGGACCGGCCGGCCCTTCCATTCCCATTCGACGCGGATCGCATCGCGCGTGATACCGGCCTCGGGACCGGTCAGCACGCGCTCCGAGCCCACCAGCCGGTTGAGCAGCGTCGAC
>CAYRBQ010000636.1:0-2836 GCA_964422305.1 uncultured Reyranella sp.
GCTGGGGCCAGCCGTTGCCGGTCGGCAAGACGGTCGCGAACGTGCTCAACGATCTGGTGAGCACCCCCGAGGTCTACAAGAAGATCGTCGGCATGCAGATGCTGATCGAGGGCCTGGCGATGGGCTCGTTCGCAACCTTCAACGCCAAGACCAACGATCCCGTGCTGCGCCGGCTGGTCCAGCTCGTGATGAGCGACGAGGCGTTCCACCACCGCTTCGGCCGCATCTGGGCCTCGCGCACGATCCGCCATCTCAACGAGGACGAGCACAGGAAGGTCGAGGACTGGGCCGCCCAGCTCTTCCAGATGCTGCTGTTCAACCTGATCAACGCCGAGCAGAAGCAGGTCATCTACGCCAAGTACGGACTCGACTGGGAATGGGTGCGCGACGCGATGAAGGAAGCCTTCACCGACGACGACCGGCGCGCCCAGCTCAAGGAGAGCACCAACATCTTCCGCGTGCTCATCAAGACCCTGCTGCATGCCGGCATCATCACCTCGCGCACCGCGCCGCTCTACGCGGTGTGGGTCGACATGAAGGAGCTCGAGTCCGAGGGCGAGGGCATCCCGGGTGACATTGTCGCGGAGGAGATGCTGGTCGTGCTGCGCGAGATCAACGCCAAGCGCAAGCGCATCGCCAGCAAGGACGTCGCCGCCGCGGCGTCCTGACTATGGTTTGCGCGCCAGCACGAAGGCGCTGAGGCCGGCGAGACGGTTGAACGGGAAGAACGGCAGCTCTGCCGCGCAGGCGGCGGTGAGGAGGCCGTTCACGAGCGCGCCGTGCTTGCTGAGGCTGGAGCGCGGCTCGGCCGTATTGCGATCGGCGAGCCGCACCGCCGCAGCGAGCGGAAAGATCGCGCCGAAATAGTAGCTGCCGCGCACGATCTCGAGGCCCGCACCGCACATCGTCCCTTCGATCTCTGCGAGGCGGTAGCGCCGCTTGTGCTCCAGGAAGACGTCGTGGCCACTCCAGAGGAAGGCGAAGGCCGGCACCGTCGCCAGGAAATGCGCCCCCGGCGGAACCTTGTCGGCGTAGTGCCGCACGAGGCCGCGATCGTCGTCGACATGCTCCAGCACGTCCATCATCAGCACGAGGTCGCAGTCGGTCGGGCCGGTGTCGCGGCGGAAGCGCACCGGCTTGGCGCCGACCGTGTCGTCGCGATCCGCCGGATAGCCGATATCGACGCAGAGCGCGCTTTCGGCGTCGGTGTGCTCCAGTAGGTGGCGCGAGAAGAAGCCTGAGCCCGCCCCGATATCGAGCAGGCGTCGCGGGGAGATGCCCGACACCGCGCGGCGCAGCGCGGCCGCCTTCGTGCGGTAGTACCAGTGCCGGCCTATCTCGGCGCCGAGGATGTCCTCTTCCTTGAGGTCCATTCGTCAGGCTTCGGGAGGCTCGACGTTGCCGTCCCGGTAGATGCCTTCGACGACGTAGATCGGGCGCGCCTTCACCTCGAGGAAAAGACGGCCGAGATATTCGCCGATGATGCCGAGCGAAAGGAGCTGGATGGCGCCCATCAGCAGGACGGCGATCAGCAGCGAGGCGTAGCCCGGCGTGTCGATGCCCAGGATCAGCACGCGAGTGACGATGAAGAGCGCGTAGAGGACGGCGATCGCGGCGATCACCACGCCGACATAGAACCAGGCGCGCAGCGGCGCGGTCGAGAAGCTCACCACACCGTCGATCGCGAAGTTCCACAGCCGCCACAGGCTGAACTTGGTGGTGCCGGCGGCGCGCTGCGGGCGCTCGTAGGGCACGCCGATCGAGTTGAAGCCGACCCAGGCGAACAGGCCCTTCATGAAGCGGTTGCGCTCGGGGAGCTGGCGCAGCACCTCGACGGCGCGCCGGTCGACCAATCGGAAGTCGCCGACGTTGGGCGGGATGCGCACCGGGGACATGGTGTTGAACACCCGGTAGAACCAGCCGGCCGAGACGCGCTTGGCGGGCGTGTCGGCGTGGCGCGCGGCGCGGATGCCGTAGACGATGTCGTAGCCCTCGCGCCAGCGCGCGATGAAGGCCGCGATCAGTTCCGGCGGGTCCTGCAGGTCGATGTCCATCGGCACCAGGATGTCGCCCCTCGCATGGTCGATGCCGGCGGTGAGGGCGGCTTCCTTGCCGAAGTTGCGCGACAGGTTGACGATGCGGATGCGCGGGTCGAGGAGGCTGCGGTCGAACAGGCGCGCGAACGTGTCGTCGCGCGAGCCGTCGTTCACGAACACCAGCTCGAAGCGCTGCCGGGCCTTGTCGAGCAGCGGTGCCACCGTGTCGATGAACAGGTCGACTGCGTCCTCCTCGTTGAACACCGGCACGACCAGCGAGAGCAGCGGATCGGCCGGCCGGCGCGCGCGCTGGGCGGCGAGCTGGCGCTCCTGCGCTGCTTCCGGTCCGGTGGTGAAGGGGAGGGTCTGTTCGGGCACGTATCAGGGTTCCGTAAAAGAGATTCTACGACCCCTCGTCCCCGATCCCAAGGAATCAAAAGCGGCGTCCTGAATCAACCCCTATTTGCATCAGGCCCAGGTCACTTTCCCCTGCTGCGCGAGGCCGCCGCTCGCATTGGCGACCCAGGTCGCGACCGAGCCGTCGGCCTCGGCGCGGGCATGGACGCCGACGGCGGAGGGGGCGAACACCGGCGAGAGGGCACGGAACTCGAAGGCGCGGGCGGTCTTGTTCGGGTTCGAGCGCCGGGCCAGCTCGATCTGCAGCATGCCCATCAGCGGGCCGTGAACGATCAGGCCCGGATAGCCCTCGACGCCGGTGACATAGGGATGGTCGTAGTGGATGCGGTGGCCGTTGAAGGTGAGCGCCGAGAAGCGGAACAGCAGCACCGGATCGGCCGCGA
>CAYRBQ010000637.1:0-2833 GCA_964422305.1 uncultured Reyranella sp.
TCAACGAGGAGATGAAGATCGCCGCTGCGGAGGCGCTGGCCAAGCTGGCGCGCGAGGATGTGCCGGACGAGGTCGACCGCGCCTATTCGGGCCGCCGTCTACGGTACGGGCCGGAATACGTTGTGCCGGTACCGTTCGACCCGCGCCTGATCGTCGAGGTTTCGGTCGCCGTGGCCAAAGCGGCGATGGATTCCGGCGTCGCGAAGAAGAAGATCACCGACATGGCGGAGTACCGGCGCAGCCTGTCGGGCCGTCTCGATCCGACCAGCCACTGGCTGCAGAGCCTGTTCGAGCAGGTGAAGGCCAACCCGCGCCGCATCGTGTTCGCCGAGGGCGAGGAGGAGCGCACGATCCGAGCCGCCGTCGTGTTCCGCGACAACGGCTATGGCACGCCGATCCTGATCGGCCGCGAGGAGCAGGTGCGCGAGACGATGAAGTCGCTCGGCATCAACAACACCGACGGCATGGAGATCCACAACGCGCGTCTGTCGACCAAGAACGCGCCCTACACCGACCTCGTCTACAAGCGCCTGCAACGTGACGGCTTCCTGCGCCGCGACGTGCAGCGCATGGTCAACCAGGGCCGCAACGTGTTCGGCGCCTGCATGGTGGCGATGGGTGATGCTGACGGCATGGTAACGGGCATCACGCGACGCTTCCCCGAATGCTACGGCGACGTGAAGCGCGTAATCAACGTCGAGCCCAACAAGGTACCGATGGGCTACTCGATCGTGGTCTCGCGCCAGGGCACGGTGTTCCTGGCCGACACGTCGATCAACGAGACGCCGAGCCCCGAGCAGCTCGCGACCATCGCCAAGCAGATGGCGAAGAATGCCCGCACGATGGGCCACGACCCACGGGTGGCGTTCCTCTCCTTCTCGAACTTCGGCAGCCGCGAGATCGAGCGCATCGACCGCATCCGCAAGGCGATCCGCCTGCTCGATGCCGAGGAGGTCGACTTCGAGTACGACGGCGAGATGCAAGCGGATATGGCGCTCGACTATGAGCTGCTGAAGTCGACCTATCCGTTCACGCGCCTCACCGGCCCGGCCAACGTGCTGGTGATGCCGGGCCTGCATTCGGCCCACATCTCCTCGCGCCTCATGCAGTCGCTGGGCGGCGTCACCGTCATCGGTCCGGTGATCGACGGCCTGCAGAAGCCCGTGCAGATCGTGCAGATGGGCGCGACGGTCAGCGACCTCGTCAACCACGCGGCGCTGGCGGCCTACGGAGCCCTCAACGCAGGGAGGTAGGGATGGTCGATCTCGTCATTCGCGGCGCCACCATCGTCGACGGGCTGGGTCATGAGCCCAGGCGCGCCGACCTGGCGGTGAAGGACGGCCGCATCGCGGCCATTGGCGAGATCAAGGACAAGGGCGCGGAGACCGTCGATGCCGGCGGCCTCTTGCTCTCGCCGGGCATCGTCGACGTGCACACGCACTACGATGCCCAGGTCACCTGGGACGCCACGCTCTCGCCCTCGCCGTCGCTCGGCGTCACCACGGCGGTGATCGGCAATTGCGGCTTCGGCATCGTGCCGGCGCCGCCCGCCGCGCGCGATCTCGTGATCCGCAACCTCTCGGTCGTCGAAGGCATGGACCTCGACGCGCTGCGCACCGGCATCGCCTGGGATTTCGAGAGCTTCTCCGACTACATGGGCATGCTGCGGCGGCGTGGCGCCTACGCCAACCTCGCCGTCCTGGCCGGCCATTCCACGATCCGCACCGCCGTGATGGGCGAGGCGGCCTCGCAGCGCGCCGACGCCACGCCCGAGGAGCTGGCGAAGATGAAGGCGCTGGTGGCCGACGCGATGGCGCATGGCGCAATCGGCCTCGGCGCGTCCTACTCGCTCAACCACTCGGGTTTCGGCGGCGTGCCGATGCCGTCGACCATCGCACCGATGTCGGAACTCGATGCACTGGTCGGCGCCATGGGCCCGCGCGGCAAGGGCGTGATCGCCATCGCCTCGGGCGTGAAGACGCCGCAGGAGCTGGAGCCGATGGCCGCAAAGTACGGCCGGCCGTTCTTCCAGGGCACCGGCATGGCCATGTACAACGAGCAGGAGCCGCAGCGCGCGCTCCGCATCTTCGACGACTGCGCCGCCGCCATCCGCCGCGGCAACGGGCTCTACGTCCAGATCCCCTGCCAGCCGCTGTCGTTCGACTTCACGATGGCCAACGCCTACCCGTTCTACAGCCATTCGGCGTTCGATCCGATCAAGGCCTTCTCGCCCGAGCAGCTCAAGACGGTCTATCGCGATGCCTCGTGGCGCGCCAAGTTCCGCGAGAACGCGACGAACCCGCGGCCCGGCATGATCTTCCAGGGCAACTGGGATCGCGTGATGGTGGCCGTGGCGCAGAAGCCCGCCAACGCCCGCTACGTGAACCGCTATCTCCACGAGATCGCCGCCGCCGAGCACCGCGACCCGCTCGACGTCATGCTCGACCTCAGCCTCGACGAGGATCTCGAGACGGCGTTCCTCGGCCGCTTCCTGAATGTCGGCGACGACGGCGTGGCCAGGCTCCTGAAGCACGAGGCCGGTGTGGTGGCGCTGTCCGACGCAGGTGCGCATCTCATCTATATGTGCGATGCGGGCTTCGGCCTGCATTTCCTGGCACGCTGGGTCCGCGAGCGCGGCGACTTCGACATCGTCGAGGGCATCCGCCGACTCACCTCACATCCCGCCGACCTCTACGGCATTCAGAACCGCGGCCGCATCGCCGTCGGCGCGCAGGCCGACCTGCTGCTGTTCGATCCCGCGACGGTGGGCGTCTCGCCGGCCGAGCGTGTCGCCGACCTGCCGGGCGGCGGGCGCCGCACCATCCGCCGGCCG
>CAYRBQ010000638.1:0-2831 GCA_964422305.1 uncultured Reyranella sp.
CTTGGTCATCAGCGTGTGGACCGGCGTCGCGGTGTCGGTGGCGAAGCGCACGTCGCGGTTGGTCAGGATTCCGACCAGGCGGCCGTTGCCGCGCTCGACCACCGGGATTCCCGAGATCTGGTGCGCTTCCATCAGCGCCAGCGCGTCGGCCAGGCTCTGCTCGGGATGGATGGTCACCGGGTTCACCACCATGCCGCTCTCGAACTTCTTGACCCGGCGGACCTCGTTGGCCTGCGCCTCGGCGTCGAGGTTCTTGTGGATGACGCCGATACCGCCGGCCTGGGCCATGGCGATCGCCATGCCGGCCTCGGTGACGGTGTCCATCGCCGCCGACATCAGCGGGATGTTGAGCTCGATGGTGCGGGTGAGGCGCGTGCGGGTGTCGGTCTGGCCGGGCAGGACCGACGAGGCGGCAGGCTTCAGGAGGACGTCATCGAATGTGAGCGCTTCCTGAATCTGCATGCCAACCTCCGAAAGGAGAAAAGAAAACGGCGGCCCTCGCGAGAGGACCGCCGGGTTGGCGAGCCTTTATACACATTGCCGCCGCCAAGCCAAGCACGGCAACGACTGGCGGCTATGCACAGGCCCGGGCCGCTCCGGATTGCCGGAATCGGCCCTTCCGCGACATAGAAATGCGCCGGCGATGCCCCGACCCTCAGCTCTTCCTGCTGCAATCCACAGGGATCATCCGCGGCGGCACGGCGAAGGCCGGGTGAACGGTCCCCATGTCGGCCGGCACCGGCTTGGGCCAGGCGCCGCTCTTGAGGTTGGCCTCGATCACCGGCAGCAGGCCCAGGAAGAAGATCCAGGCCTTGAGCCGCACGCCCTCGGGTGTCTTGTGGAAGGCGTCGCTGAACAGCTCGGGGTCGAAAGGCATCTGGCCCGCGACGTCGATGAACGGCATCCCGTGCGCGGCGGCGTACTTCCTGAAGACGCGGTTCTCGAAGTTGGTCAGCCGCTCGAGGTCGCGGTAGCGGTACGGCCACTGGCCGACGTTCAACCCCTCGAGGATCGGCTTGTGGCGCCCGGCGTTGAGCTCGAGCCCGTCCTTCGCCAGCCAATGGAACGAGGCGATCGCGAGCTCACCGCCGACCGGCGCCAGCGCGGCGCGGATCTTGTCGAGGTCGCCCATGATCGCGTTCAGGTTCACCGGCAGATCCTTATAGGCGAGATCGGGATTCTGCTCGTCGAGGCCCGGCGGCCAGGTCAGCTCGTAGGGCGGCTTCGGCCACTCCCCGATCGTCATGAAGCCTTCGATGCGGCGCGCCAGCGCGGAATGGTCGGAGAGGTCGCGCATCCAGCGCTCGAAACGGCCGCCGGGCTGCGGCGTGCCCGTGGGTACATTCTTGACGACCGACTTCATGTTGAACTGGTTGCCGCCCTCGTAATAGACGACGAGGTCAGGACGCAGCGGAGCGACCTCCTGCTGCACGATCTGGGCGATGTCGTTGGAGCCCACGCTCTCGCGGCCGGCGTTCATGACCTCGAAGCGGATGTCGAGGCCGCGTGCCTTGGCCCATTCGTTCAGCCAATGGCCGATGAACTCCGGGCCCGACGAACCGTAGGAATGGATCTCGGCCGTGGTCGAGGCGCCGACGAAGACGATGCGGATGGTCCTGGGCGAGCGCTGGAACGGCACCGGCGGTCCGCGCCAGCCATAGTCGTTCGTGACGAGGCCGATCGGCGTCGTCGAGTTGGGCAGGAAGCGGAAGAGAGGTCGCGGCTGGCCGTCGGGCGGATCGTAAACGTAGAGCCGGCCGGGCGCGCTCTTGAGATAGACGTGCTTGCAGACGTCGCCGACGAAGGCCGAGTTCCAGGCCTTGAACATGTCCCAGGGCAGGAAGGGCATGGCGTCGGGATCGTTGCCCCAGGTCGGCGTCCGCTTGATCTGCGCGTCGAGCTTCAGCCAGTCCTCCGGCACCGGCTTGCGGTTGGGCAGTGGCTGCGGATTGCTCTTGAAGAGCTCCCAGCTCGTGGCCTGGGCCTTCGGCATCCTGTCGAAGTGGGCCCGGGTCGTGTCGGAACCCAGCGTGCCGCCGACCGGCGGCAGGGTCGCGGCGAACAACGGCAGCCCGTCGATCGCGCGCATGGCAAGCTCGGCGATCCCCAGGCAGACCCCGACCGACACGATCGTGGCGACGACGTTCCCAAAGAGCTTCTTCATGACAATTCTATAGCGCAACCGGCAGTTGGCCCGGCCAGCGGAAAAATGTCGCGTGGCGGTCAGCCCCGAAAGCCGGTTCCCACGACATACATCTCCGCGGAATCCGCGCGGCTCGCTTCGGGCTTCACGTGGCGCACCTTGGCGAAATCCTTCTTCAGCATGTCGAGCAGGGCGCGTTCGGTGCCGCCGCGCAGCACCTTGGCGACGAAGGTGCCGCCGGGCTTCAGGATCTGGCGCGCGAAGTCGTGCGCCGTCTCGGCCAACCCCATGATGCGCATATGGTCGACCTGCGTGTCGCCCGTGGCGGCCGCCGCCATGTCGCTTAGCACCACGTCGGCCGGACCGCCCAGCAGGGCGATCAGCTCGGCCGGTGCGTCGTCGTCGTAGAAGTCCTTGGCAATCACCGTGGCGCCGGGCACCGGTTCCACAGGCGTGATGTCTATGCCGACCACGACGCCCGTCCCCTTCCCTGCCTTGACCCTCTCGACCGAGACCTGCGTCCAGCCGCCGGGGGCAGCGCCGAGATCGACCACGCGGGCGCCGGGCTTCAGGAAACGGAACTGGTCGTCGAGCTGCAGGAGCTTGAAGGCGGCGCGAGAGCGGTAGCCGCGCTTCTTGGCCTGCGCGACGTAGGGATCGTTGAGCTGGCGCTGCAGCCAGCGCTGCG
>CAYRBQ010000639.1:0-2820 GCA_964422305.1 uncultured Reyranella sp.
ACGCTGTTGCAGCCCGCGACGCCGCTGGCGCTCGGCCAGAAGATCGCCGGCTGGGCGTCGGACATCGACCGCGCGAAGCGACGCCTCGCCGCGAGCTTCGCGGAGATGCAGGTGCTGCAGTTCGGCGGCGCGTCGGGAAGCCTGACAGCGCTGGGCCGCGAGGCCGAGCCCGTGATGAAGTCGATGGCCCAGGCGCTGAAGCTCGCGCTTCCGGCCGCGCCCTGGTTCACCCAGCGCGTGCGGGTCGCAGCGCTGGCGCAGGACACCGCGCTGGCGGTCGGCGCGCTCGCCAAGGCGGCGCGCGACATCTCGCTGATGATGCAGATCGAGGTCGGCGAGGCGGCCGAGCCTTCGGGACCCGGGCGCGGTGGCTCCTCGACCATGCCGCACAAGCGCAATCCGGTCGGCGCCGCGCTGGTCCTCGCGGCCGCGGCACGCGCACCGATGCTGGCGGCCTCGATCGTCGCGGCGATGCCGCAGGAGCACGAGCGGGCGCTGGGCGGCTGGCAGGCCGAGTGGCCGACGCTGGCAGCGCTGATCGAGGCGCTGGGCTCGGCGGTCGAGGCGATGGAGGAGGTGGCATCGGGCCTGTCGATCGACCCCGACGCGTTGCAGGCCAACATGGACGCGGCCGAGGCCGCCGTGTTCGCCGAACGCGCGACGTTCCTGCTCGCGAAGAAGATGGGCAAGAAGAAAGCCCATGCGGTGGTCGAGGCCGCGCTCGCCAAGGGCGGCTCGTTCGTCGAGGCGCTGGGCCGGCTCGAGAAGGAGCTCGCCGACGAGACGGCGCTGCTGGGCTACTCGCCGAAGTTCGTCGACCGGCTGCTGGCCGACCTCAGGCGTAGATGACCCTCACGATCTCGATCTCTTCCTCGCCCGCGGGCGTGCGCATCTTCACGACGTCGCCCTCGTGGGCGCGCATCACGGCGCGCGCGATGGGCGAGATCCAGCTCACATGGCCCTTGCCGGGGTCGACCTCGTCGACGCCCACGATCTTGACCGTGCGCTCCTCGTTCTTCGAGTTGGCGTAGGTCACGGTCGCGCCGAAGAACACCTGGTCGGTCTTGGGCCGCTTGGCCGGGTCGACGACCTCGGACCGCTCCAGCCGCTTGGACAGGAACCGGATGCGCCGGTCGATCTCGCGCAGGCGCTTCTTGCCGTAGAGATAGTCGCCGTTCTCCGAGCGGTCGCCGTTGGCCGCCGCCCACGACACCACCTGCACGACCTCGGGCCGCTCCTTGCGCATGAGGGTCATCAGCTCTTCGCGCATGCGCTCGAAGCCCTGCGGGGTCATGTAGTTCTTGGCGCCGGCCGGCAGCCCGCCCACATCGTCGGGCAGGTCGTCCTCGTCGTCGCCGTCGCTTTCCTTGGTGAAGGCCTTGCTCATTTCGATCCTTAATCTATCAAGTCGGGGCCGATGACCACCAGTTCCCCCCGCCTGCAGCGCGCCTCCGGCGAGAGCCGCGTCGCCTTCGATCTGCGGGACGGCAGGACGCGGCTGGGCGACCTGTATCAACGCGATCCCTGCCGGGTCTTGTTCCCTGAGCCCGAGCCGGGCGAACCGCCGCAGGCGGTGATGATCACCACCTCGGGCGGCGTGACCGACGGCGATTCGCTCAAGATGTCGGTGGAAGTGGGGCCGCACGCCGAGGCGGTCGCCACGACCCAGGCGGCCGAGAAGATCTATCGCGCGGCCAAGGGCGGCGGGCATTGCCGCATCGACGTCGACGTCCGCGTGGCCGAGGGCGCGACCCTCGACTGGCTGCCGCAGGAGACGATCGTCTTCGAGGGCGCGCGGCTGAAGCGCCGTACGGTGGCCGAGGTCGTCGAGGGCGGCTCGCTGCTCTCCTGCGAGATGGTCGTGCTGGGCCGTGGTGCGTCGGGCGAGCGCTTCACACGAGGCCTGCTGCTCGACACCTGGTCGGTGCGCCGGCCCGGCCGGCTCGCCTGGACCGACACGTTGCGCGTCGAGGGCGAGACGCCGAGCGGTGCGGGCTTCGGCGCGGCCAACGCGCTCGCCACGGTGATCGGCGTGTGGGACGAGCCGCTTCAGCACTTCGAACGGGCGCGCGCGCTGCTCGAAGCTGCAGGCGACGTGCGGGCCGGCGTCACGCTGGTGAACGGCGTCGTGGTCGCGCGGGTCCTGGGCGAAGCCACCCTGGTGCGGCGAGCGACCATCCGCTTCCTGACGGATTTCCGCGGTCGCCGCCTGCCGCGCGTTTGGCATGTTTGATGCAGCCTTTGACGAAATCTCGGACCGGCTATAGTCGGGCCGAGCCGGAGGGGGAAACGGTCGATGAATCTGACGCCGCGTGAGAAGGACAAGCTGTTGGTCGCCATGGCGGCCGTCGTGGCGCGTCGCCGCCTCGAGCGTGGCGTGAAACTCAACTATCCCGAGGCCGTGGCCCTGATCTCCGACTTCGTCGTCGAAGGTGCGCGTGATGGCCGTTCGGTGGCCGACCTGATGCAGGCCGGCGCCCACGTCATCAGCCGCGCGCAGGTCATGGAGGGCGTCGCCGACATGCTCCATGAAATACAGGTCGAGGCGACGTTCCCCGACGGGACCAAGCTCGTCACCGTCCACGCCCCGATCCGCTGAGGAGAGACGCCATGATCCCGGGTGAAATCCTCGCCGGCAAAGGCGAACTCGAGCTGAACAAGGGCCGCAACCCCATCACCATCGAGGTCGCCAACACCGGCGACCGGCCGATCCAGGTCGGCAGCCACTACCATTTCTTCGAGACCAACGAGGCGCTGAAGTTCGATCGCAAGCGCACCAAGGGCATGCGCCTCGATATCGCCGCAGGTACCGCCGTGCGC
>CAYRBQ010000640.1:0-2817 GCA_964422305.1 uncultured Reyranella sp.
ATCCGCCGGCCAGCGCCAGCGTCGTGCTCTCGGCGAGGATCAGTCGCGCGATCAAGCCGCTCTTGTAGCCGAGCGTTTGCAGCACGGCGTGCTCGCGGATGCGGTCCTGCACGGCGAGCACGATCGCATTGCCCACAAGCGCCAGCACCGCTGCCAGGCAACCCCAGCCCAGCCAGCGCGTGAAGCGGACGATTTCGAGCACGTCCGCGGCCGCGCGCGCGACGAAGGCTTTCTCCGAGTGCGTGGAGGTCGGGGCCGAGTCGCCGGCAAGCTCGGCGTCGATCGCGCGGGCGACCGGCTCGAGCAGGCTCGGATCGCTGACGCGCACGTTGAATTGCGTGACGATCCCCAGCCCGCCGCGGTTGCTGGCGCGCTGCAGGAACGGCAGGTGTGCATAGGCGACGTTCTGATGCTGCGGCTCGTCGGAGTGCACGATCCCCGCGACGTACGCAGTGATGCCCGCCGTGTCGAAGCTCTGTCCGACGTGCAGGCGTCGGCGCTGCGCGAGCGTCTCGCCGATCAGCACGGCATCGCTGCGCCGCCGCCAGTCTTCGAACGAGCCTGCGACCAGTTGCAGCTTTGACCCGTAGGAATCGATGAAGCGCTCGTCGGGCACGCCGCGAAACGTGACGACGTCGAGACTCGTGCGACAGTTGTTGACCACGATCTTCATCGGCACGACCTTCTCGACGCCGCTGATGCGCGCGATCCGCTCCAGGTACGACTCCGGAAGCTGACTGGCGAAAGGACAGTAGCGGTCTTTGCGGTAGACGATCAGCTCAGTGTCGCGGGCGGAGGTTTGCGTGGCGACCTCTGCGCCTCGCTGCATCGCCTGCACGGCGCAGTAGAGGAACATCGCCACGCCGACGCCGGCGATGGTCAGCAGGCTGCGCGTGCGCTGGCGGATGATCTGCTTGAGGACAACCGGAATGTAGCGCGGTGCGATCATGTGTGGCCTCGTTTCCAGGTCGCCGGGTCTGCGCGTCCGACGCGTTCAGAACCCGCTCCCTCACGGTCGCGGCTCGGAAAGAACTCCGCGGCGCGGCTCGGAACGACACTCGTAGCGTCGGACCTCCGAGTCCGACGTGAAGCACTGCCCAAAGAGCAGTGGCACGAATCCTCAGTGGCCGACCGAAGTCGCGAGCTCCGCCTCCACCAGACGACCTTTCTCAAGGTGCAGCGTCTTCGTAGCGTGCGCCGCGGTCTTCGGATCGTCGCCGCGCTCGATGTAGCGCGCGATGTTCTCGATCATGACGATGGCGTCGTCGACCACGAAGCCGGTGGCGATGGTGAGCGCCATGATCGAAAGGTTGTTGAGGCTGAAGTCGGCGAGATACATCACCGCCAGCGTGCCGACCAGCGACAGCGGCACCGACAGGCTCGGGATCAGCGTGGCACGCGCGTCGCCCAGGAAGGCGAAGATCACCGCGACCACCAGGACCACGGCGAAGGAGAGCTCGATCTGCACGTCGCGCACCGAGGCGCGGATGGTGATCGTGCGATCGGTCAGGACGGCGACATCGAGCGCGCTCGGCAAGGTCTCGCGCAACTGCGGCAGGAGCTGCTTGATGCGATCGACCACCTCGATGACGTTGGCGCCGGGCTGTCGCTGCACGTTCACGATCACCGCCTGGGTGTTGTCCATCCAGGCCGCGATGCGGTTGTTCTCCTGGCCCTCCTCGACCGTGGCGACGTCGCGGATGCGCACCGGTGCGCCGTTGCGGTAGGCGACGACGATGTCGCGGAAGGTGTTCGGGTCGGTGATCTGGTCGTTGGCGTTGATGGTCAGCGCCCGCGCCGGTCCGTCGAAGTTGCCCTTGGGCGTGTTGACGTTGGCGTTGGAGATGGTCGTGCGCAGATCGTCGATGTTGAGGCCGTAGGCGGCGAGCGCCGTCGGGTTGGCGCGGATACGCACGCCGGGCTTCTGGCCGCCCTCGAGGCTCACCAGCCCGACGCCGGGGAGCTGGGCGATCTTCTGGGCGAGCCGCGTGTCGACCAGATCGTGCACCTTGGTCAGCGGCTCGGTGCGCGAGGTGACGGCGAGCGTCAGCACCGGCGCGTCGGCGGGATTGACCTTGGCGTAGATGGGAGGTGCCGGCAGATCGCCCGGCAACAGGTTGCCGGCGGCGTTGATGGCGGCCTGCACCTGCTGCTCGGCGATGTCGATGCCGAGCTTGAGATCGAACTGCAAGGTGATCGACGAGGCGCCCGCCGAGCTGGTCGACGTCATCTGGTTGAGGCCCGGCATCTGGCCGAACTGGCGTTCCAGCGGCGCCGTGATCGATGTGGTCATCACCTCCGGGCTGGCGCCCGGGTAGAGCGTCAGCACGCGGATCGTCGGATAGTCGACCTGCGGCAGCGCCGACAGCGGCAGGAAGCGGTACGCGATGATGCCCACCAGCATGATCGCGACCATCAGCAACGAGGTGCCGACCGGCCGTTCGATGAAGATCCGCGACGGGTTCATGTCGCGGCCGGGATCACTGGCTGGGCTGCGTCGGCTGGGCTGCAGAGGCGCCGGCGGGTCCGCCCCCGGGGCCGCCATTGGCACGCTGCCGCTGTCGCTGCTGCTGGCCGTCCGGCGGGGCGTTGGCGATCGGCGGGCCCGCCGAGGCACGCGGCGGCGTGCCCGCGGGCTTGCGGATCTTCGCACCGTCACGCAGGCGGTCGACGCCGTCGATCACGACCTGGTCGCCGGCCTGCAATCCCTTGAGGATGGCGACCTTCTCGCCATCCGAAGCGCCGAGCGCGACGACGCGTATCTCCACCGTGTCGTCGGCCTTCACCAGGTAGACAAAGGTGCCCGGCTGGCCGCGC
>CAYRBQ010000641.1:0-2801 GCA_964422305.1 uncultured Reyranella sp.
CAGCACCATCGGCTCGATGTGCCAGTAGCCGAACTGGAAGCGCCGGTTGTCGGAGACGCGGCTCACCAGGCGCGAGACGAACAGCGCGAGGCCGGACATGGCGGCGTCGATGGCCGCAAACACGCCGTCGAACACGATCGACATCGAGCCCGACAGCAGGCCGAACAGCACGCCGAATGCCGCCACCGCGATGGTGACGGCGATCGAGAGCTTGAGGATCCGTTGCTCGGCGGCCGCCTGCTGCATGCCGCCAGTCTAGGTCAGATCGGGAAGACGAGGCAGGTCGTCGTGCCGTGGGCGAGCAGCTTGCCCGAGGCGTCGGTCAGGCGGCCCTCCGAGGTGGCGATGCGCGAGCCGACGTTGATGACCTTGCCCTCGGCCTTCACCGGCCCGGTCTTGTCGGTCATGGCACGCACGTAGTTCACCTTGATCTCGACCGTCGTGTAGCCGATGCCCGCCTTGAGCGTGGTGTGGATGCAGCAGCCCATCACCGAGTCGAGCAGGGTGGCCGCGATGCCGCCGTGCACGGTGCCGAGCGGATTGTAGTGATCGAACACCGGCGTGTAGTGGAACGCCACGCGGCCGAACTCGACCTCGGACACCTTGAAGCCCAGCGCCTTGCCGATCGGCGGCGCGGGGAATTTTCCTTCCAGCAAACCCTTGAACAGCGTCAGCCCATCCATCGTGCGGGCCTGCTCGATCGGCACCACCCCGTAGCCTGCGTCGGCCATGCTCGTCTCCATCCTCACAATTGAGTGCATATACACATCTCTGCTTTGCCGGCGCAACCGGCGGCGCTAGTGTGGTGTCATGAACGCCCCCGCCCCGATCCGCCTGTCGCCGGCCGAGTGCACCTGCTTCCGCGTGCGCGGCGCGGCGCGGCGCGTGACGCAGATCTATTCGCGCCACCTCGCGCCGACCGGCCTCAAGATCTCGCAGTTCTCGCTGCTGGGCTTTGTGATCGCCAAGGGGCCGGTGACCATCACCCAGCTCTCGGAACTGCTGGCGACGGACCGCACGACGCTGACGCGCAATCTCCGGCCGCTGATCGGCTCGGGCGTCATCGAGCGGGCGACGGCGGGCGACAAGCGCCGCCACGAGCTGGTCGCCACGCAGGCCGGCCGGGCCCTCTTCAAGCGCGCCCTGCCGCTCTGGTCGGCGGCCGAGCAGGAAGTGCGTACCGCGATGGGCGCGAAGCTGACGGCCGACCTGCACGGCGCACTCGACCGATCGATGGAGAAGCTCGCCGCGCTCTAGACCCCGCCTCTAGAGGTTTGCGGCGAAGAACCCGAGTTCCAGCTCCATGGCGCGGCGGTAGTTGCCGCGCACGGCCTCCGTGTCGGTCGCGTGCGCATCGAGCAGGCTCTCGAGCTGCGCCGCCAGCACCTCGAAGCCCGGATCGGCGTAGGTCTTCACCCACTCGGCATAGAGCGGCTCGACCTTGCCCACGGCGAGCGAACGGCCGAGGAAGGCGTAGAGCCGCATGCAGGGCGTCATGGCGGCGATCGTCTCGCCGAGATCGCCGCGCTCGGCCGTCGCGAGCAGAAAGTCGACATAGGCCTTGGTGGCCTCGACCGGCAGGACACCCGCCAGCTCGACCTTCCAGCGCTCGGCGTAGCTCTTGTGGAGTCTCAGCTCGTCGATCACGCCCTGGATGAGGGCGGCGAAGCCGTAGAGATCCTCGCGCGCCGTCGAGTGCGCGAGGCAGAAGGCGTAGGCGCGCGCGAAGCCTTCGAGGAAGTAGGCGTCCTGCGCGACATAGCCCTTGAAGCTCTGCAGCGGCAGGGTGGCGTCGGCCAGCCCGCGCACGAAGCCGTGCGCCAGGATGCGCTCGGCAATGTCGGTGTTGGCTGCCCAGAGACGGGCGGACAGCGAGGCGTCGTCAGTCACGCCGGGCTCAGCCGCCCAGCGCCTGCTGCAGGTCGGCGATGATGTCCTCGGCGTCCTCGAGGCCGACCGAGATGCGCACCGTGCCGTCGGTGATGCCGAGCTTGGCGCGCTCCTCGGCGCCGATGCGCATGTGCGTCGTGGTCGCCGGGTGCGTGACCAGGCTCTTGGCGTCGCCCAGGTTGTTCGAGATGTCGACGAGCTGCAGGCGGTTCAGCGTCTCGAACGCCGCCCACTTGCCGGCCTTGAGATCGAAGGTCACGACGCCGCCGAAGTCCGACATCTGCCGGGCCGCGAGCTTGTGCTGTGGATGGTCGGGGCGACCGGGATAGAGAACGCGGCCTACCGCGGGGTGTGCGGCCAGCGCATCGGCGACCCGGCGGGCGTTGGCGCAGTGACGGTCGACGCGCAGCCCCAGCGTCTCCAGGCCCTTGACCAGCACCCAGGCGTTGAACGGGCTGAGCGATGGGCCGGTGTTGCGGATGATCGGCTGCAGCTTTTCGAGGATGAACTCCTTCGAGCCCAGCACCGCGCCGCCGAGCGTGCGGCCCTGGCCGTCGATGTACTTGGTGGCGGAGTGGATCACCACGTCGGCGCCGAACTCGAGCGGGCGCTGCAGGATCGGCGTGGCGAAGGCGTTGTCGAGCACGACGGTGGCGCCGGCCTTGTGCGCGAGGTCGCACACCGCCTTGACGTCGACGATGTCGAGCATCGGGTTGGAGGGCGACTCGAAGAGCACGGCCTGTGTGGGCTTGCTGAGCGCCTTCTCCCACTGGGCGAGATCGCCGCCGTCGACCAGCTCGCTCTGGATGCCGTACTTCGGCAGAAGGTCCGCTACGATGTAGTGGCAGGAGCCGAAGAGCTGGCGGGCCGCCACGACACGGTCGCCCGACTTGAGCAGGGCCAGCAGGGCG
>CAYRBQ010000642.1:0-2798 GCA_964422305.1 uncultured Reyranella sp.
CACCAGGGTCATCTGGAACAGAGAGAGGGTGAGCGCGGGCAGCACGATCGCCTTCAGCCCAGAGGGCGTCACCAGCCCCGACTTCCACCAGCCGAAGCTTTCGGTCTCGCCGCGGCCGAACGAAGGGAAACACCAGTCTGGCGGCAGGCCGATCGCCGGCGCCCACGATTTGCACTCCACGGAGAAGACGTAAATCAGCAGGATGCCGATCACGAAGGTCGGCATGGCGACGCCGGCCAGGGAGAAAGTCATCACTGCGCCGCTGTCGATCGTATTGCGCCGGAGCGCGGTCAGCACGCCGAGCGGGATTCCCATGGCGAGCGCCAGCAGGGCGGCCACGAGCACCAGCTCGAGGGTCGCGGGCATGCGCTCGACGATCAGGTCGGAGACCGGCCGGGCCAGCCGATAGCTCTTGCCGAAGTTGCCGTGCAGGGCGTTGCCGAGGAAGCGGCCGAACTGGATGACGACCGAGTCCTCGAGCCCGAGTTCGGCACGCATCTCGGCGCGATCGGCCGGCGACGCTTCCTGACCCACCATGTTGTTCACCGGGTCGCCCACGAAGTTGAACAGCACGAAGCACAGGAACGACACCGCCAGCATGACCGCCAGCGACTGCAGGAGACGGGAAACGATGAAAGCCAGCATGCGCCGGCTTTCACTCTAGGCGATGAGGGTCAGCACGTCCTCATTTGATCTTGCCGTATTTGAAGTTCGGCGAGTCGTTGGCGAAGATCGGCATCGTCACCTTGTCGCTCATCGCCCAGACGATGAGCTGGTGGTGCAGCGGCAGGTAGGGCATGTCGGCCACGACCTGCGTCCAGGCGTCGGCGATCATCTTGTCGCGCTTGGTCTGGTCGACCTCCTTCAGCATGCCGTCGGCGAGCTCGTCGAGCTTGGCGTTGGAGTAGCCGGTGAAGTTCCAGCTCCCGACCTTCTTGGCCGCATCGCTGGTCTGGTAGAGGAAGGTGAAGACGTAGTGAGAGTCGAGTGTCGGCACGCCCCAGCCCAGCAGGAAGAACGAGGTGTCCTTCTTCTGCAGCTTGGGGAAGTGCAGGGTCTTCGAGCGGGCTTGCAGGTCCACCTTGATGCCGATCTGCGCCAGCATCCCGGTGACCGCCTGGCAGATCTGCTCGTCGTTGTTGTAGCGGTCGTTGGGGCAGTCGAGCGTCACCGAGAAGCCGTTGGGATAGCCCGCTTCGGCCATCAGCTTCTTGGCGGCGGCGACGTCGTACTTCAGGCGCCCGTCGAGCGCCGACGTATGGCCGTGCACGCCGGGCGAGGTGATGAGGCCGGCAGGTGCGGAGAAATTGCGCATCACCTTGGCCTTGATCGCGTTGACATCGATCGCCTGGTACATCGCCTGGCGCACACGTTTGTCGGCGAACGGGTTCTTTCCCTTCACGTCGGAATACTTGAGTTCGGCCGAGCCCATGTCGAGGCCGAGGAAGATCGAGCGGACCTGCGCGGTTTCCTCGGTCTTCAGCCCGGCGGTCTGCTTGATGCGCGCGATGTCCTGCAGCGGCGCGTCGAGGACGAAGTCGACCTGGCCCGAGATCAGCGCGGCGACGCGCGTCGCCGGCTCCTTGATCGGCGTGTAGACCAGCTCGTCCGGATAGTCCGGGAACTGCTTGGCGCCCCAGTAAGTCGGGTTCTTGGCCATCACGGTGCGCACGTCGGGGTCGCGCTGCTTCAGCACGTAAGGCCCGGTGCCCATGGCGTTGCGCACCGCATAAGTCTCTTCCTTGTCCTTGTAGCTCTGCGGCTTGGTGACGTTGTGCTTCTCCGCCCACGCCTTGGACATGATCAGGATCGAGGTCGTGTAGTCGGGAAGGATCGGGTTCGGGCCATTGGTGACGATATGCACCGTCGTCGGGTCTATCGTCTTCACCTCCTTGATGGAGGAAATGTAGGAACGGAAGTCCGAGGTCGGCGCGAGCGCGCGGTTGTAGCTGAACACCACGTCATCGGCGGTGAACGGCGTGCCGTCGCTGAACTTGACGTCGGGCCTCAGCTTGAATTCCCAGGTGTCGGCCGCGATCGGCTTCCACGAGGTGGCGAGGCCCGGCACCTTGGCGAGCTTCGGGTCGCGGCTGATCAGGCCCTCGTAGACGTGGCTGTTCATCGCCGTGGTGGGGCCCTCGTTCTGCGAGTGCGGATCCATGGTGAGCGCATCGCCCTGGCTCGCCCAGCGCAGCGTCTTGGCGTCGACCACCGACGCCGATGAAATAGCAGCGGCTGCCAGTGCCGCGATCCGAGCAACGAACATCGTCATTGCCTCCTGGAGTTGTTGTGCAGAGGACCCTAGCGGCGCCCCGGAAAGGGATCAATGGCCGTCGCGGCTCAGGCCTTCTTCTGGCCGATCTTCGTTTCGGTGCCGTTGAGCAGCCGGGCGATGTTCTCGTGGTGGCGCACCCAAACCAGCGGCACCAGGATGGTGAGCAGCCACGCTGCGCGGGGGTCGGTCAGGAGCCACGCGGCGATCGCGGCGGCGACAACGGCGACCAGCGCCGCCAGCGAGGAGTATCGGAACACCGCCGCCATCGCGAGCCAGGCCGCGCAGGCTACGGCGCCGACCGGCCAGGAGAGGCCCCACATGATACCGAGCGTGGTCGCCACGCCCTTGCCACCCTTGAACGACAGCCACACCGGGAACATGTGGCCGATGACGGCGCCGGCGGCGGCGCCGACCGCGGCGAGCTGGCCGATCTGGTCGGCGATCAGCACCGCCACCACGCCTTTCAGCGCGTCGAGGAGCAGCGTCGCCGCGGCCAGGCCTTTGTGACCGGTGCGAAGGACGT
>CAYRBQ010000643.1:0-2771 GCA_964422305.1 uncultured Reyranella sp.
TTGCCAGCATGCCGTAGGGATAGGCGTCCCGAAGGTCGTTCTTCGCGGTGAAGGGAAAGCGCGCGAGGTCGTCGAGCGACTTCATATGATCGGGATGAATGCCGGCCGCGTCGCATTTGGCGCGATACGGCGCCTGGTTGGCGTAGGCATGCCGGAGCGTCGCGCGCAGACGCTCGAGCTGCAGCGCCCGCAGCGCGTCGAGCGACATCTTCGTCTCGGGGAACAGCGTCATCGGCTGTCGAACCCGAAGCGCCGGTAGGCGTAGCCCAGCCCGACCAGCGCGGCGCCGAGGCCGAGGAAGGAGAAGACGCGCAGCAGGCCCTGCAGGCCCGCCATGTCGATCAGGAAGACCTTGGCCACGACCAGGCAGACCAGCGCCATGCCGGCATGACGCAGCGCCGCCGCCTGCCGCAGGAAGCCCAGCGCCAGCAGCGCCACGCCGAACAGCAGCCAGGCGATCGAGTAGGCATAGAGCTCGAGCCCTTCGGCCTCGAAGCCGGAGCGCTTGAAGGCCGGATCGAACAGGTGGCGGACCTCGAACGACACCCAGGCGAAGGCGAGGATCGAGGCCGTGGCTTCGATGAGGATGGCGACCTGGCGGTTGGGCTCGCCGTCGATCCAGTTGCGCGCCAGCGCCGCCATGGCGGCCGGAATCGCGTAGGCCAGCAGCAGGCCGTTGGCGATCGGCAAGCTGCCGACATCGGCATGCTGGAAGACCGGGTTGGCGATCAGCACCTGCAACAGCACGGCGACGGCGGCGGCCAGCGAGCCGCTGATCCGCCAAGCCCACAGTGCCACCGGATCGTGCCGCGCCCACGACACCCAGAGTGCCGTCAGCGCAAAGCCGCCCCACACCAGCACATAGAAGGCCCGCTCCATGAAGCCCGCGTCCGGCGTTGCCATCGACGCGGGCTGGAAGATGCTGCGCACCTCCAGCGTCAGCAGCACGAAGGTGAGCAGCGCCGCAGCCGCCTCGACCGCGCGCACCAGCTTCACGTCGCCGGTCGGACGCAGGAAGCGCAGCGCCACGACGAGGGCCGCGATCGAGATGCCGTAGCCCCACAGCATCCAGTTCAGGATCGGCGTGAGGCCCAGCGGATACTTCAGGATCTCGGGATTGACCACGAAGCGGATCACGACGGCCGCCAGCAGCGGCCAGCAGAGCTGGCGCAGCGCTACCAGCCCGAGATGCGAGGCGATGGCGGCGACGGAAGCGAGCTCGATCGCATAGGCGACGGTGATCCACTCGCGGGTGAGCTCGAGCGGGATCGCGACGCCGATGAAGAAGGCGACGCCCGCCGCCAGGAAGCCCAGCGCCTCGGTGGCGCCCGGCATGGTCCCGCGCCAGCGCACCAGGCGCTCAGCGCCCACGAGGAACGGGACGGCCAGACTGACGCTGATCAGGCCCCACGGCGTGCCGCTCGTCGAGCCGCGCAGCACGTACCAAGCGAACAGGAAGTGCGAGAGCGCGGCCGCGACCGAGAGCGCCGCCCAGTAACCCGGACGGGCCGCGTTCCACAGCAGCGCGAAGGCGCCCGCCGCGTAGAGGCCGCCGAACGACACCGCCATCCAACCGAACCGCGTCTCGTTCCAGTCGGCCGGCGCGTCTCGGGCGAGCAGCCACCATAAACCAAGTGTCGCGAGCGAGAAGAGAGGCGCCAGCGACGCCGCGTACTGGAAGCGCGGCGTCCAGCGGCCGAAGGCGAAGACGCCGACGCCATGGAGCGCCAGCGCGAGCCAGCCCGCCGTCTGTTTGCCGCCATCCTGCACGATGACCAGTGCCAGCAGCACGCCGGTGACGGCGAGCGATGCCCAGACAAGCGCCAAAACGTCGACCGGCGGATTCTCACTCTCCTGCATGCGCCGCCACGTCGCCCAGACGAAGAGCCCCGCCACGCCCACCAGGAACAGGCCGACCCAGTGCAGTTCCGGCGTATCGGGATCGGCCAGCATCCAGACCGCCGTCCAGAGTGCGGAGCCCGCCAACACGCCCCAGCCCAGCACCCACCAGCCGCGCTGGCGGATGACGAAGAGCGTGCCGGCGGCGATCGCGAACAGGTAGCCGAACAGAACCGGTGTGTTGGGCTGCTCGCTGCCGATGATCGCGGGGCTCAGGAACCCGCCAACGAAGGCCAGTGCGGCGACGAAGATGCCGTGACGCAGCGAGAGCGTGATCGCCGCTGCCGTGAGTGCGGCCGCCCCGCCTCCGGCCGCGACCTTGGAGATCATGCCGTAGAGCGCCACCGCCGAGAGCAGCGCGCCGTAGAGCGCGGCGACCCCGGCGGCAGCCAGCGCCTGCGAGACGCGATCGTCGCGCGGACGCAGGCGCTCGGCGGCACCGATCAGCGCAAAGCCGAACAGCGCCGCCAGAAGCACGCGGACCTCGGGCGAGAGGTAGCCCTCCTCGATCGAGTAGCGGACCAGGAAGATCGCCGCGAGCGCCAAGGTGATGGCGCCGACCCACACGAAGGCGCGCGCACCCAGTCGCTGCTCCCACCCTGCCTTGACCGGCTCGACGGTGAGCACAGGCGGTGCGGGTGGGGCCGGCGGCTCAGCGCCGATGATGACGGCCGGTTCCGGCTCGGGCTCGAATGGCGGCGCCGATGGTGGTGGCGCTGCGATCTCGACCGGCTGGGCCTCGGCCATCGGCGGCGGCAGGCTGGGCGCAGGTGCCGGCACGCCTTCGGCAAGCTGCCGGCGCATGGCGGCCAGCTCGGCTCCTGCTCGCTCGTGTCCACCGCCGGTGGGGGCCCGCGCTCCTCGAGGCGGGG
>CAYRBQ010000644.1:0-2756 GCA_964422305.1 uncultured Reyranella sp.
CTCGCCGCTGCTCGACGCCAAGACGCGCAAGGCGATGGGCGAGCAGGCCGTCGCCCTGGCCAAGGCCGTCAAATACAGGAGCGCCGGCACCGTCGAGTTCATCGTCGACAAGAATCGCGAGTTCTACTTCCTCGAGATGAACACCCGCCTGCAGGTCGAGCATCCCGTCACCGAGCTGATCACCGGCCTCGACCTCGTCGAGCTGATGATCCGCGTCGCGGCGGGCGAGAAGCTGCCGTTCCAGCAGAAGGACGTGAAGCTGAACGGCTGGGCGGTCGAAGCCCGCCTCTATGCCGAGGACCCGTTCCGCAACTTCCTGCCGTCCACGGGGCGCCTCGTGAAGTACCGCGAGCCCGAGGCGGGCCCGGACGTGCGCGTCGACACCGGCGTCTACGAGGGCGGCGAGATCTCGATGTTCTACGATCCGATGATCGCCAAGCTCTGCTCGTACGGAAAGACGCGCAACGCCGCGATCGGCCGCATGCGCCGTGCGCTCGACGAGTTCTACGTCCGCGGCGTGTCGCACAACGTGCCGTTCCTCGCGGCCCTGATGGCCCATCCGCGCTTCGTCGCGGGCAAGCTCACGACCAACTTCATCGCCGAGGAGTTCAAGGGCGGCTTCACCGCGGCCCATCTGCCGCCGCGCGATCCGGCGATGCTGGCCGGAGTCGCGGCCGTGATCGACCGCATCACCGGCCATCGCGTGGGCGCCACGCAGGATGCCCGCGTGGTCATGCTGAACCGCAAGCCGATGACCGTGACGGTGACCGGGGCCGGCTCGGCCTACACCGTCGATACCGGCGACCGCCGGGTGTCGATCGAGACCGGCTGGACGCCCGGCGAGCCGTTGCTGCATGCGAACGTCGATGGCGAGCATGTCGTGGTCCAGGTCGATGCCGTGGGCTCGGGCTGGCGGCTGATCAACGAGGGCGGTCAGGCCGACGTGCTGGTGCTGACGCCGCGCCAGGCCGAGCTCTACGCCCTGATGCCGGTGAAGGCCGCCCCCGACACCTCGAAGTTCCTGCTCTCGCCGATGCCGGGGCTGCTCGCCTCGGTGGCCGTGAGCGAGGGCCAGGAGATCAAGGCCGGCGAAGCGCTGGCCGTGGTCGAGGCGATGAAGATGGAGAACGTGCTGCGCGCGGTGCGCGACGGCACGGTGAAGGTGCTGCACGCCAAGGCGGGCGACAGTCTCCGGGTCGACCAGAAGATCATCGAGTTCGCTTGAGCCGATGCCGCTGCAGGTCCGCCTCGTCGTCACGGGCCGGGTGCAGGGCGTGGGCTACCGCGATTGGGCGCTGGCGACCGGCCGGCGGCTGGGTGTCAGCGGCTGGGTACGCAACCGCGGCGACGGCTCGGTGGAAGCGCTGGTCGTCGGCGAGGAGGAAGCGGTCGGCAAGATGGTCGACGCCTGCCGGCAGGGGCCGTCGCTGGCACGGGTCGACGCCATCGACGTCGAGCCGGTCGATCTCGATGTCCTTCCTGAAGGGTTTACGCGGCTGCCGACGATCTAGCTGCGCCGAACACTTCTTCGAACGTTTCCGCCAGCGCTGTGTCGAGGTCGGTCATCGTTACCGGTAGCCCGAGGTCGACCAGCGACGTCACGCCGTGATCGGCGATGCCGCAGGGAACGATTCCCGCATAGTGCGAAAGGTCCGGCTCGAGGTTGATTGAGATGCCGTGGAAGGAGACCCAGTGGCGAATGCGTACGCCGATCGCCGCGATCTTGTCCTCGCGCGGGCTGCCGTCGGGCAGCGGCGGCTTGTCGGCCCGCACCACCCAGACGCCGACCCGGCCGGCCCGGCGCTCGCCCCGCACGTTGAAGCGGCCGAGCGTGCGGATGGTCCATTCCTCGAGATCGGCCACATAGCGCCGTACGTCCTGGCGGCGCGCCCGGAGGTCGAGCATGGCGTAGGCCACGCGCTGGCCAGGCCCATGATAGGTGTACTGCCCGCCGCGCCCGGCGATGTGCACGGGCAGACGCGCGGGCTCCAGCAGGTCGGCTGGTTTGGCGCTGGTGCCGGCGGTGTAGAGCGGCGGGTGCTCCAGCAGCCAAACGAGCTCGCCGGCATGGCCCGCCCTGATCTCGGCGACGCGCACATCCATGGCGGCAAGCGCCTCGTCATAGGGCACGGTGCCGTCGGAAATGCGCCATTCGGGCCGGTTCATTGTGGCAAAATCGGCACTTCCGGCGCCCCGCGCAAGGCCGCCTTGCCACTGGGAGGTCGATTTGGTATCCCCGCGCCCATCGAACCGGCGCGGCCATGGCGGAATTGGTAGACGCGCTAGCTTGAGGTGCTAGTGCCGCGAGGCGTGGAAGTTCGAGTCTTCTTGGCCGCACCAAACTCGCCGGTTCGATCGAAAAGGTGACCCTATCGCCGCCTTCGGGCGGCCCTTTTTGTTGTTGGGTAGCGGTGGAGGCCGGCGTGGCGGACGAATTGACCGAAAGCGCGCTGCGCTACCACCGCCTGCCGCGTCCCGGGAAGATCGAGGTCGTCCCGACCAAGCCGCTGGCCACCCAGCGTGACCTTTCGCTTGCCTATTCGCCGGGCGTCGCTGCCGCGTGCAACGAGATCGTGCGCGATCCCGCGACCGCCGCCGAGCTGACCGCTCGGGCCAACCTGGTGGCCGTGGTCGCGGTCCTGCCCTGATTTAAGCACCCCACGCTGGCCCGCCTCCAGGGCGTGGACGGCTACGCCGTCATGGCCGCGGGGCCGCGCCGCCGCCTCGCCACGCTAATCCCCGTGGTGAAGGCCCGC
>CAYRBQ010000645.1:0-2754 GCA_964422305.1 uncultured Reyranella sp.
GCGTCACCGTCGCCAAGGAGATCGAGCTCGCCGACAAGTTCGAGAACATGGGCGCCCAGATGGTGCGCGAGGTGGCCTCCAAGACCAACGACCTGGCCGGTGACGGCACCACGACGGCGACCGTGCTCGCCCAGGCGATCGTCCGCGAGGGCGCCAGGTCCGTCGCCGCCGGCATGAACCCGATGGACCTCAAGCGCGGCATCGATCTCGCGGTCGAGGCCGTCGTCGAGGACCTCAAGAGCCACGCCCGCAAGGTCACGAAGAACGACGAGATCGCCCAGGTCGGCACCATCTCGGCCAACGGCGACCGCGAGATCGGCCGCTACCTCGCCGAGGCGATGGAGAAGGTCGGCAACGACGGCGTCATCACCGTCGAGGAGGCCAAGTCCCTGACCACCGAGCTCGAGGTCGTCGAGGGCATGCAGTTCGACCGCGGCTTCGTCTCGCCCTACTTCGTCACCAACACCGACAAGATGCGGGTCGAGCTCGAGGATCCCTACATCCTGATCCACGAGAAGAAGCTCTCCGGCCTGCAGGCCATGCTGCCCGTCCTCGAGGCGGTCGTGCAGACCGGCAAGCCGCTGCTGATCGTCGCCGAGGAGATCGAGGGCGAGGCGCTCGCCACCCTGGTGGTCAACCGCCTGCGCGGCGGCCTCAAGGTGGCCGCGGTCAAGGCGCCGGGCTTCGGCGATCGCCGCAAGGCGATGCTGGAGGACATCGCCATCCTGACCGGCGGCACCATGATCGCCGAGGATCTCGGCATCAAGCTGGAGAACGTCACGCTCCAGATGCTGGGCCGCGCCAAGAAGGTGATGGTCGACAAGGAGAACACCACCATCGTCGAGGGGGCGGGCTCCAAGGCCGAGATCAAGGGCCGCATCGGCCAGATCAAGGCGCAGATCGAGGAGACGACCTCCGACTACGACCGCGAGAAGCTGCAGGAGCGGCTCGCCAAGCTGGCCGGCGGCGTCGCGGTGATCCGCGTCGGCGGCGCCACCGAGGTCGAGGTCAAGGAGAAGAAGGACCGCGTCGACGACGCGCTGCACGCCACGCGCGCGGCGGTCGAGGAGGGCGTGCTGCCGGGCGGCGGTGTCGCCCTGCTGCGGGCCACCCGGGCGCTCGCGAAGGTGCGGACCGCGAACGACGACCAGAAGGCCGGCGTCGAGATCGTGCGCCGCGCCATCCAGGTGCCGGCGCGGCAGATCGCCATCAACGCCGGCGAGGACGGCTCGCTGATCGCCGGCCGCCTGCTCGAGAAGGACGAGTATGCCTGGGGCTACAACGCCGCGACCGGCGAATACCAGGACCTCGTCCAGGCGGGCGTCATCGATCCCGCCAAGGTCGTGCGGACGGCGCTGCAGGATGCCGCGTCGGTGGCGTCGCTCCTCATCACCACGGAGGCCCTCGTCGCCGAGGCGCCGAAACCGGCGGCCACAACGCCGGGCGGCGCTGCCGGCGCGGGCTTCTGACGCTGGGGGGCCGGGAGGAGGCGTTGCGCCTCCTCCCGCTTGGCCCGTTCCGTCCCACACGATCCCCCTGGGGCAATCGCTCATGAACGAACAGACCGAACTCCTGCTCGGCTGGGTCGGCTCGCTGGTCGTCGCACTCGTCCTCGTCGCCGCCACGGCGATGGCGTTGCAGGCCTGGCATCCCGCCCACCACCGGCGCGCGCCCGCCACGACGCTCGAACAGGCGCCCTCCGTTGCGCCTCTACCCGTCGCGCCCTCCGACGAGGACGCGTCCGCACCCTCGTCCTACTGGTCGGGCCGGAGCTGAGCCGTGGACGACGTGCTTCTGCCCCTGGCGCTGGCGCTCGTCGCCACCAGCCTCTCGACCGGCCTCGCCTCGGCCGTGCTGGAGCGGTTCCGCCTGTGGCGACTCAGAACCCGTAGAGCGCCTTCGGATTCTCCACGAGGATCTTCCGCCGCACCGCCTCGTCCGGCACGCACCTGAAGAACAGCCGCAGCAGATCCTCCTCCGCCGGCACGTCCGCCGCCGCGTGCCCGACATGCGGCCAGTCGCTGCCCCACACCAGCCGGTCCGGGTTGGCCGCGACCAGCGCCTGCATGAAGGGCTCGATGTCGGCATAGGCCGCGCCGGCCGAGGTGCCGCGGCGCGTGTTGCGGTCGGCGCCCGAGAGCTTGCACCACCAGCGGCCGCTGCCCCTGAGGCGATCGCAGAAAGCGCGGAAGCCCGGGGTGTCGACTCCCTTGTCCGCCATCGTCCGCCCCATATGGTCGATCACGAAGTCGAACGGCAGCTTCTCGAGCTCCGGCGCCATCGCGGCGAGGTCGCCGGTCTCGATCCAGAGCTGCACGTGCCAGCCGCGCGACGACAGGCGCGGCGCCAGCGCCATCAGGTCGTCGAGGCTCATGCCGCCCGAGGAGACGGGCTTGCCGTCCTGGCGCAGCAGGTTGATGCGCACGCCGCGGAAGCCCGCGTCGGTGAGCTGGTCGAGCCGGCGCTCGGTCACGTCGGGCTTCAGCAGCGCCACGCCGCGCAGGCGATCCTTATGACGCTGCAGCGCGTCGAGCGTCACCTCGTTGTCGCCGCCCGCCGCCAGCGCATGCACGATCACGCCACGCGCGATGCCGAGCCCGTCCCACAGCGCCAGCAGCGCCTCGACCGGCGTCTCCTGCCGCGGCGCGAACTTGCCCTCGTGGACCGCCGGGAAGCGGGCGTAGGGGCCGTAGACATGGACGTGGCAGTCGGCGGTGCCGGCCGGGAGCTTGAGGGAATCGTCGGGCATGAAAC
>CAYRBQ010000646.1:0-2727 GCA_964422305.1 uncultured Reyranella sp.
GAGCGCCAATGCCTCGCCGATGCCGCTCGACGCGCCGGTGATGACGATGCTTGAAAAGTTCTTCATGGGATAACCTTCCGGCGGCGCGCGTTGTCTGCGACTGGAGCGGATACTAGAGTGCCTCGCCGCGCGGCGGCCAGTGGAGTGGGCTTATTGATTGCTAGCATGACGGGATACGCCCGGGCGCAGGGATCGGATGACCGGCGGCGCTGGGTCTGGGAGGCGCGCAGCGTCAACGGACGCAACCTCGAGATCCGCTGCCGGGTGCCGCAGGGCTTCGACCGTCTGGAGAACCCGGCCCGCACCGCCGTCGGAAGCCGCGTGAAGCGCGGCAACGTGACGATCAACCTCACTATCACCAGCGAACGAACGGCCAAGCCGCTCGCCATCAATCGCACCCTGCTCGCCGAGCTGGGCGTTCTCGTCGAGGAGGTGCGCAAGAGCACCGGCGCGGCGGCTCCCTCTGCCGATGGCCTGCTGCGTGTGCGCGGCGTCATCGAGGAGGAGGAAGCGGGCGAGGAGAGCGAGGAGGCTTTGGCCGCCCTCGACAAGGCCCTGCAGGCCTCGCTCGACGAGGCGCTGAAGGGGCTGGCCGCATCGCGTGCGGGCGAGGGCAAGGCGCTCGCCAAGGTGATCGACGGTCATATCGGCGAGATCGAGGTCCTGTGCGGGCGCGCCGCGGAACGTGCGTCGGCGCAGATCGGAACGGTACGGCAGCGCTTCGAGAGCCAGCTTGCGGAGCTGCTGGGGCGTGTCCCTGCACTATCGGAAGAACGCTTTGCCCAGGAGGTCGCCCTGCTGGTCGGCAAGGCCGACGTCCGCGAGGAGCTCGATCGTCTCACGGCACACATCGCCCAGGCGCGCCAGCTGCTCGCCGAGGCACGGCCCGACAATCCGGTGGGCCGCAAGTTCGACTTCCTCTGCCAGGAGTTCAATCGCGAGGCCAATACGCTCTGCTCGAAGTCGGCCGACATCGAGCTCACGCGCATCGGCATCGATCTCAAGGGCGCCGTCGAGCGCATGCGGGAGCAGGTCCAGAATGTCGAATGAGGCGGATGCCCCTGCGATTCAGCGGCGGGGCCTGATGCTGGTGCTGTCCTCGCCCTCGGGGGCGGGCAAGACGACACTGTCTCGACAGTTGCTGGACAACGACAAGCAGATACAGCTCAGCGTCTCGGCTACGACGCGTGCGCGCCGGCCGAGCGAGAAGGACGGCGTCGATTACCGTTTCGTCGACACCGCCACCTTCAGCGGCATGATCCAGCGCGGCGAGTTCCTGGAGCACGCCCGTGTTTTCGACCACTATTACGGAACGCCGCGTGCGCCGGTCGAGGCAGCGCTCAAGGGCGGTCGCGACGTGCTGTTCGACATCGACTGGCAGGGCACGCAGCAGCTCCAGGAAAAGGGCCGCGACGATCTGGTCACGGTGTTCATCCTGCCACCCTCGACCCGCGATCTGGAGAAGCGCCTGCTGACACGTGCCCAGGATTCGAAGGACGTGGTCGCACAGCGCATGGCCAAGGCCGCCGACGAGATGAGCCACTATGCCGAGTACGACTATACGATCATCAACCGTGACATCGCGACCAGCCTCAATCAGCTCAAGTCGATCCTGACCGCAGAGCGGCTGAAGCGCGAGCGGCAGATCGGCCTCTCCGACTTCGTCAAGGCGCTGCGCGAGGGGCGGTAGGGATCGGCGCGCCGATGCTGGTCTGGCCCTGCGAGCGCAGGACGAGTTGGCTCGGCCTATAAGGCCGTCCCGAGAACTCGGCGATCAGGCGATCGCTGGCGCTCTCGACCGCGTCCTCCAGACGCTGCATGAAGGCCTGCTTGTCGAGGCCAGTCTCGATGGCGGGCAGGAACTCGACGGCGGCGCGGCCGGCGTTCTTGCGCCAGTCGCGGCGGTTCCACAGCAGGCCGATCGACGTGGCGACCGGCGTCACCGGCAGGCCGAGGTCGCGATAGAGGTAGTAGATGCCCGAGCGGTAGCGCTCGCGCTCGCCCGGCGCCATCAGGTTGCCCTCGGGGTAGATTGCGATGTGACGCCCGCTGTTGTGAGCGCGCTCGGCGAAGCGGGCCAGGTTCTCGCGCTCGCGACCGCCGCCGCACGTGTCGACGCGGATCATCTGCAGGCGGTAGAGCACCGCGCCGATCAGCGGGTAGCGGAACAGTTCCTGCATCGCGACGAAGGCGACGCCGGGGATCAGGGCGGCGAGGAGGATGCCGTCGCATTCACTGTGGTGCTTGCCGGCCAGCAGCACCGGGCCGCGCCGCGGCAGGTGCTCGAGACCGCGGAACTCGACCTTCATGCCGCCGATCCAGCGCATGCCCCAGACGACTGCGCGCGCCCACCAATGCAGCAGCCCGCGCAGCAGGACGGGGGTTGGGATCGGCACCAGCAGGACGCCGACCACGGCGGTCAGGAGCGTGCCGACGTAGAAATAGGCGTTGAAGGCGAGTGATCGGAACATGTGAATGACAATAGTGAGTACTCACTCACTAGTCAATGCCTTCGCCAATCGGACGAAGTCCCCGACGGACAGTTCCTCTGCGCGGGCGGTGGGGGCGAGATTCAGGCCCTCCAGGACGTTCACAGGATCGGAATAAAGCCCCGCCAGGGCCCCCCGGAGCATTTTGCGCCTCTGCCCGAAGGCGGCGGCTGTGACACGCTCCAGCGGGCCCAAATCCAGCTCTCGCGCGGCCCTGGGCCTGGGAGTCAGGTGGGCC
>CAYRBQ010000647.1:0-2725 GCA_964422305.1 uncultured Reyranella sp.
TCCTCAATCGCCTGACCGTGGTCGGCGCGCTCTACCTCTCGGCGGTCTGCATCCTGCCGGAGCTGCTGATCGCCCGCGGCGGCGTGCCGTTCTACTTCGGCGGCACCAGCCTCCTGATCGTGGTCTCGGTGACGCTCGACACGGTGACGCAGGTGCAGGCGCACCTGCTCGCCCATCAGTACGAGGGCCTCATCAAGAAGGCCCGGTTGCGGGGGAAGGGACGATGAACATCATCCTTCTGGGACCGCCGGGCGCCGGCAAGGGCACTCAGGCGCAGCGCCTCCAGCAGGACCGCGGCATGGTCCAGCTCTCGACGGGCGACATGCTGCGTGCCGCCGTGGCGTCGGGCAGCCCACTCGGCCAGAAGGCCAAGGGTATCATGGAGCGGGGCGAGCTGGTCCCCGACGAGCTGATCGTCGGCCTGATCAAGGACCGGATCGCCCAGCCGGACTGTGCCAAGGGCTTCATCCTGGACGGCTTCCCGCGCACCGAGGCCCAGGCCAAGGCGCTGGACAAGATGCTGACCGAGCAGGCCAAGAAGCTCGACCGGGTGGTCGAGATGGAGGTCGACGAGAAGGCGCTGACCGAGCGCATCGTGGGCCGGTTCTCCTGCGCCAAGTGCGGCGCGGGCTATCACGACAAGTTCAAGCGGCCGAAGGCCGACGGGATCTGCGACGTCTGTGGGGGCAAGGAGTTCACCCGCCGCAAGGACGATAATGCAGAGACCATGAAGACGCGTATGGCCGCTTACCGGGCTCAGACCGAGCCCCTGTTGCCCTACTACAGCACCCGGGGGGTGCTCCGGAAGGTCGACGGGATGGCTGCGATGGACGAGGTTTACCGCCAGATTTCGGGGGTTTTGGCGGGGACTTGACAAGGGTGAGTTCCGTTGACTCGGAGGCGCAGGTACATATAATCGCGCGCTTTTCCGGGGCCAGCGGAACGTGATACGGGCGCGCGCAAGCGCGCCGTAAGTCTTTGAAGGAGTTGGACTTTGGCTCGTATAGCCGGTGTGAACATTCCGACCGCCAAGCGTGTGGTGGTGGGGCTTCAATACATCCACGGGATCGGTCCGGCGAAAGCCAGGGAGATCTGTGGAAAAGTCGGGATCGACGAGTCGCGCCGCGTGAACACGCTGAGCGACGACGAGGTCATCCGCATCCGCGAGACCATCGACCGCGACTACACGGTCGAGGGCGACCTCCGTCGCGAGGTGGCGATGAACATCAAGCGTTTGATGGATCTCGCCTGCTATCGCGGCCTGCGGCATCGCCGCGGCCTGCCGGTCCGTGGCCAGCGCACGCATACCAATGCGCGCACCCGCAAGGGTCCGGCCAAGCCGATCGCCGGCAAGAAGAAAGTCACGAAGTAAGTCGAGGGGAACCGGATCATGGCCAAAGCTGCTGCTGCCGCTTCGGGCGGCGCCACCGCCGGCGCGCGTCCCCGCCGCAAGGAACGCAAGAACATCATCGCGGGCGTCGCCCACGTGAACGCCTCGTTCAACAACACGATCGTCACCATCACCGACGCGCAGGGCAATGCGATCGCCTGGTCGTCGTCGGGCCAGCAGGGCTTCAAGGGCTCGCGCAAGTCGACGCCGTTCGCCGCCCAGATGGCGGCCGAGGGCGCCGGCCGCAAGGCCATGGAGCACGGCATGCGGACGATCGAGATCCTCGTGCGTGGCCCCGGTTCGGGTCGCGAGTCGGCACTGCGTGCGCTGCAGGCTGTCGGGCTGGCCGTGACGTCGATCCGCGACGTGACGCCGATCCCGCACAACGGCTGCCGCCCGCCCAAGCGTCGCCGCGTCTGAGTTTGCGCCGGCGCGCCCGCCGCGCCGCGCTTTTTTGAATTGTGTCGCGACCCCTCCGGGGCGTCGCGTTGAACAACCGGTCTAGAGAGGTAGCCCCCGTGCTTCAGAAGAACTGGCAAGATCTCATCAAGCCGGAGAAGCTTGTCACCGAAGCCGGCGTCGATCCGGGTCGCACCGCGACCATCGTCGCCGAGCCGCTGGAGCGCGGCTTCGGTCTCACGCTCGGCAACGCGCTGCGCCGCGTCCTGCTGTCGTCGCTGCAGGGTGCCGCCGTCACGTCGATCAAGATCGACAACGTGCTGCACGAGTTCTCGTCGATCCCGGGCGTCCGCGAGGACGTGGTCGACATCGTGCTGAACATCAAGGCGATGGCCGTCAAGATGCAGGGCGACCGCCCGCAGCGTCTCTATCTGCGCGCCGTCGGCCCCGGCGAAGTCACTGCCGGCATGATCGAGCTGCCGGGCGACGTCCAGATCATGGATCCCAAGCACCTGATCTGCACGCTCGACGACGGTGCCTCGATCTCGATGGAGCTGATGGTCGCCACCGGCAAGGGCTACATCCCGGCCTCGGCGAACCGTCCGGAAGACGCGCCGATCGGCCTGATCCCGGTCGATTCGGTGTTCAGCCCGGTCAAGCGCGTCTCCTACAAGATCGAGAACAGCCGCGTCGGCCAAGTCACCGACTACGACAAGCTGTCGATGACGGTCGAGACCAACGGCACGACCCGTCCGGACGACGCCGTGGCGCTCGCCGCCCGCATCCTCCAGGACCAGCTCCAGCTCTTCATCAACTTCGAGGAGCCGCGCGAGGTCCGCAAGGAAGAGCAGCAGGACGACTTCCCGTTCAATCGCAACCTCCTGCGCAAGGTCGACGAGCTCGAGCTCTCGGTACGTTCGGCCAACTGCCTGAAGA
>CAYRBQ010000648.1:0-2713 GCA_964422305.1 uncultured Reyranella sp.
GCGGAGAAGGTGGCGACGCTCGACCTCCTGTCCGGCGGTCGGGTCGAGCTGGGCATGGGCGAGGCGGCGGGTCCCGCGGAGCTGCATCCCTTCAACATCCGGGTGCGCGACAAGCGCGAGCGCTGGGAGGAGGCTGTGAAGGCCATTGTCCCGATGTTCACCAGGGAGAGCTGGGAGTTCCACGGCCAGTATTACGACTTCCCGGCCCGCAATGTGATTCCCAAGCCGCTGCAGAAGCCCCATCCCCCGCTCTGGGTCGCCTGCTCGAACATCGCCACCATCGGCAAGGCGGGCGAATGGGGCATGGGAGCGCTGGGCTTCACCTTCGTGACTCCGGAGGCTGCGCGCGCCTGGGTGCACAAGTACTACAACAACCTCTTGGACAATTCGAAGAAGCTCGCCGACTATCCGAGCAATCCCAACGTCGCGATGGTGTCGGGCTTCATGTGTGCGCCGACCGACGCGGAGGCGGAAGCCAAGGCCGCCGGCTGGACCTTCTTCATTTTCGCGCTCTCGTACTACGGCCGCAAAGGCGTCGATGCGCCCGGAACGTCCGACCTCTGGAAGGAATACCAGGCGTGGCGCGGCGGGCCTGAGGAGAGGAAGGCGCTGGAATCCGGCCTGATCGGTTCTCCCGAAACCATTCGCCGCAAGCTCCGCCAGTTCCAGGCGAGTCGCGTCGACCAGGTGATCCTGCTGAACCAGGCCGGCAAGACCAGCCACGAGGACATCTGCTCCTCGCTCGAGCTGTTCGCCAGGGAAGTGATGCCGGAGTTCCATGCCGCCGAGGCAGAGCACCTTCAGTGGAAGCAGAAGGTGATGAACCGCGAGATCGTGCTCGAGGACCTCGACGTCCAGAAGTACGACATCTACAGCCACCAGAACGAACACATCGTTCGCCTGACGCCCGAGCAGCTCAAACAGAAGATGGCGGAGAAGGAAGCGGCGGCGAAGCGGGCGTGAGGATCGCGATCATCGGCGGCGGCATCGGCGGGCTCTCCGCCGCTCTGGCGCTGCTGAAGGCCGGCTTCGACGTCCATGTCTACGAGCAGGCGCCACGCTTCGGCGAGATCGGCGCCGGTATCCAGATAAGCCCCAACGCCTCGCGTCTGCTGCATCGGCTCGGCCTGAGAGACGCAATGGAGCGCTGGGGCGTGCGGCCCGTGGCCGTGCACCAGAAGCGCTGGGACGATGGGCGAACCCTCCAGCGAGCGCCGCTTGGTCCGGAGGTCGAGGCACGATTCGGCGCGCCCTACTATCATTTCCACCGCGGCGATCTGGCCGCTCTGCTCGCCGAGGCCCTGCCGAAGGAGCGCGCCCATGCGGGACATCGCTTGGTCGGCATCGAGGAGAAGGGCCAGCGGGTCGTCGCCCGTTTTGACGACGGCGGTTCGGTCGAGGCGGAACTCCTGATCGGGGCCGACGGTATCCATTCCCGGGTGCGCCATCTCACCTTCGGTCCGGAAAAGCCGCGCTTCACCGGATGCGTCGCCTGGCGCGGATTGGTCCCGGCCGAGCGCATCGCCCACCTCGACATCGAGGTGGCCTCACACAACTGGATGGGGCCGGGCGGCCATTGCGTGCACTACTGGGTCTCGGCGAAGCGGCAGATGAACGTCGTCTGCATCGTCGAGCACGGGAATTGGACGAGCGAGTCCTGGACCGACAGGGGCAATCTCGACGAGGTGCTGGCGCGCTACGAAGGATGGCACCCGACGGTGCGCTCCCTGATCGCCGCGTTTCCCGAGGCCTTCGTCTGGGCGCTGCACGACCGGGCGCCGCTGCCGGCATGGACGAGGGGCAGGGTGGCACTGTTGGGCGACGCCTGTCATCCCATGCTGCCGATGATGGCCCAGGGTGCGGCACAGGCGATCGAGGATGGCGCCGCACTCGCCTCGCTGCTTGCGGCAATGAAGGACGATCTACCGGCGGCCCTTGTCCGGTACGAGCTCCTGCGCAAACCGCGGGCGACCCGGCTACAGGAGGCGAGCGCGGCGAACCGCGTCCGCTTTCACCTGCCCGACGGGTCGGAGCAACGGAAGCGCGATGAGGCCATGAAGAACTCCGGCGACCGTTCGCTCGATAACATCGCCTGGCTCTACGACCACGACGCGGCCGCCACAGGCCCGTAGCGTCGGGCCGCCGGATGTGGCCTAATCTCCCCACATCGCGATCCACGAAGTGGGCGCAGCAGTTGCCGTCAGGGAGGCGACGCTCGGTATGTACAGTTATGTCGCGCGACGGCTTGTGTTCGGGGCGCTTACGGTCATCGGCGTATCGATCATGGTGTTCGTGGTCATGCGTATCCTGCCGGGGGACCCTCTGGTAGCGATCTTCGGCGCCGAAGGCATGACCAAGCTGACGGATGCCCAGCGTGCCCACTACATGGCCGAGCTGGGTCTCAGCGACCCGCTGTGGGTCCAGTACCTGTCCTGGGTCAAGGACATCCTGCGCGGCGACTTCGGGCGCTCCTTCTTCCGCTCCGAAAGCGTCGCCGACATGATCCTGCGGCGCGGGCCGCTCACCGCCGAGATCGCCGCCATCTCCGTCGTGCTCTCATGGATCGTCGGGATACCGGTCGCGATCATCAGCGCGCTGAAGCCCAACAGCGTCGCCGACAGCGTGGCGCGCTTCACCAGCATCCTGTTCATCGCCGTGCCGGGCTTCTGGGTCGGCATGCTGATCGTGTTGGGCCTGCTCTTCTGGTTCGGCT
>CAYRBQ010000649.1:0-342 GCA_964422305.1 uncultured Reyranella sp.
AAGTCGGGCGCCGCAGCGAGCCGCTTGGCTGCGCCCAGCAGCATGGTGGTGTGGCCGTCATGGCCGCAGGCGTGCATCTTGTTGGGAATCGACGAGGCGTAGTCGAACGCGTTCTTCTCCTGGAGATGCAGCGCGTCCATGTCGGCGCGCAGGCCGATCGCCTTCTGGCCGGGCTTGTTGCCCTTGAGCGTGCCGACCACGCCGGTGGTCGCAAGCCCGCGATGGACCTCGAGGCCCCAGGACTGGAGCTTCTCGGCCACGATCTGGGCGGTCCGCACCTCCTCGAAGGCCGTCTCCGGATGGCGGTGGATGTCGCGGCGGATGGCGGTGAGATCGGCCAGG
>CAYRBQ010000649.1:352-2710 GCA_964422305.1 uncultured Reyranella sp.
CCAGCAGGTCGGCGGTGAAACGGGTCATGGGATTCTCCTGAAGGGGCGGAGACTAGCCGTTTTCCGCCCCGCCTGAACACGGTGTGTTTGTCCGCAGTCGATGTCCGCCGAACGCGCTCAACTCTTTGGCGGATCGGACGAATCGCGCGTGGTCACGCCCCGCTTTTCGCCGGAGCCGCCGGAGAAATCGATGTCCGGGAACAAGGCCGCCCGTTCGGCCAGATAAGGCGCCACTCGCGCCTCGGCCTGACGCAGGCGCTCGGCCAGATCGGACGGCCGCGCAGATGGCGGCGCGGGTGTGAGCAGCTCCCGCCGCACCGCACGATGCGCGGCCGTCGGGTGATGGCGGTAGACGAAGCGCTCGCGGCCGACGAGCGCGCGCTCCATCGCCTCGTCGCGCAGCCGCTCGGCCGCCCGAATTTCGGCCGCCTTCCAGCGCCGGGCGAAGTCGGGATCGCCGTCGCGCCATCTGTAGGCCGTGCGCCGGTCGATGCCGGCGGCACGTGCCGCGGCGGCGACATTGGCCGTCTTGGCGAAGTCGCGCAGGAAACGGCCCTGCCGCGTCCACGGCGGGTTGGATCTGGTCATCGGATGTCCTGTTTCGGTGAAAGAAAACGCCCGGAACGGCGGACCGTCCGGGCGTTGCTGGCACTGCTTGCAGAGCGGTGCCAATCTTATCGTAAAAGTAGAACGAAACCTGCTGAACCTGCAAGTCGCTGCCGAAGATTCTTCATCCCCGCTCGAGCTGCGTCACGTCGCGCACGGCGCCGCGCGCGGCGTTGGTGGTGAGCGCGGCATAGGCCTGCAGCGCCGCCGACACGTTGCGGCGGCGGCCGACCGGCTTCCACGCCGCCGAACCCCTGGCCGTCATCGCCGCGCGGCGCCCGGCCAGCACCTCGTCATCGACATCGAGGCGGATCGAGCGGTGCGGGATGTCGATCTCGATGCGGTCGCCCGTCTCCACGAGGCCGATCAGGCCGCCCTCGGCGGCTTCCGGCGAGACGTGGCCGATCGAGAGGCCCGAGCTGCCGCCCGAGAAGCGGCCGTCGGTGACCAGCGCGCAGACCTTCCCCAGCCCCTTCGATTTCAGGTAGCTGGTCGGATAGAGCATCTCCTGCATGCCGGGGCCGCCCTTGGGACCCTCGTAGCGCACCAGCACGACGTCGCCCGCCTTCACCTCGCCCAGCAGGATACCGCTCACCGCCGCGTCCTGGCTCTCGAAGACGCGCGCGGTGCCGGCGAAGGTCAGGATCGAGTCGTCGACGCCGGCCGTCTTCACGATGCAGCCCTCGGGCGCGAGGTTGCCGTAGAGCACGGCGAGTCCGCCTTCGCGCGAGAAGGGATGCTCGGTCGAGCGGATCACGCCGCCGCGTCGGTCGGTGTCGAGCGCGTCCCAGCGCGCCGACTGGCTGAAGGCCTCGGTCGTGCGCACGCCGCCCGGCGCGGCACGGAACAGCTCGTGCGCCGCCTCGCTGTTGGTGCGCGCGATGTCCCATCGGTCGAGCGCGTCGGCGATGGTCGGCGCATGCACGGTCGGCAGGCTCGCGTCGATCAGGCCGCCGCGGTCGAGCTCGCCCAGTATGGCCATGATGCCGCCGGCGCGATGGACGTCCTCCATGTGCACGTCGGCGACGGTCGGCGCCACCTTGCAGAGGCAGGGCACGCGCCGCGACAGGCGGTCGATGTCGGCCATTGTGAAGTCGACGGCGCCTTCGCGCGCCGCCGCCAGGAGATGCAGCACCGTGTTGGTCGAGCCGCCCATCGCGATGTCGAGGCTCATCGCGTTCTCGAAGGCGCGGCGGCCGGCGATGGTGCGCGGCAAGGTGGTCGCGTCGCCCTGCTCGTACCAGCGGCGCGCCAGATCGACCACGACTCGGCCGGCCTCGCGGAACAGGCGCTCGCGGTCGGCGTGGGTGGCGACCAGCGAGCCATTGCCCGGAAGTGCCAGGCCCAGCGCCTCGACGAGGCAGTTCATCGAGTTGGCGGTGAACATGCCCGAGCAGGAACCGCAGGTCGGGCACGCGGCTTCCTCGACGGCGGCGACCTCGGCATCGGTGTAGCTCTCGTCGGCCGCGACAACCATGGCGTCGACCAGGTCGACCGAACGCTTCCTGCCCTTCACGACGACCTTGCCGGCCTCCATCGGGCCACCCGAGACGAAGACGGTCGGGATGTCGAGGCGCATGGCCGCCATCAGCATGCCCGGCGTGATCTTGTCGCAATTGGAGATGCACACGAGTGCGTCGGCGCAGTGCGCGTTCACCATGTACTCGACGCTGTCGGCGATCAGCTCGCGGCTCGGCAGCGAATAGAGCATGCCGTCGTGGCCCATCGCGATGCCGTCGTCGACGGCGATGG
>CAYRBQ010000650.1:0-2670 GCA_964422305.1 uncultured Reyranella sp.
GGGTGCTCGGCGCGCGGATACTGCGGCTTGTCGGCGACGCCGAAGTTCTTGTAGAGGCCGCGATAGACCTGCTCGCCGTCATGGAAGGCGGTCATGCCCTCGAGGTAGGTCTTCATGCGGTCCGACAGCGCCTCGTAGGCGGCGTACATCGAGGCGAACAGCGTGTCGCCGCCCTTGGGCGGGCACTTCTTGATGTAGAGGATGCTTCCCATCGGCGGCTCGAGGTCGCAGCTCACGTCGCTGTGCCAGCCCTCGCCGTTGGCGCGTGGCGAGTCCCTGTCGGCATGGATGATCATCAGCTCGGGCTTGCCGGGTTCGCTCGGTGCCGCGGGATGGGTGTGCAGGTCGCCGAATAGGCGGCCGAAGGCCAGGTGCTGGTCCTGGCTGATGTGCTGGTCGCGGAAGAAGATCACCAGGTTTTCCGCCAGCGCGCGATGGATCTCGTCCTGCTGGCGGTTGCTGAGCGGCTTCGAGAGGTCGATGCCGCCCACCTCGGCGCCGATGATCGGCGTCAGCTTGTCGATCGTGAGGGTCTCGTAGGGCGCGCTTTCGTCGGCGTTGTGACGATAGCGGGGACCGGCATTGCCGCGCAGGGATCCTTGCATGGCGCTCTCCTATTCCAGCCTGATATTGGCACGACGGATGATCTCGCCCCAGCGGTCCTTCTCGGACCGGCCGAAGGCGGCGAAGGCTTCGGGGCTCATGAGCTTGGGTGCGCCACCTAGTCCCTCGAGCCGCGCCAGCGTCTCGGGCGTGGCGGCGGCGGCGTGGATGTCGGCGTTGATCCTCTGCACCACCTCGCGCGGTGTGCCCTTGGGCGCATAGAAGCCCGTCCAGGTGGTGAGCGTCAGATCGGGCAGGCCCGCCTTGGCGGCGGTCGGCAGGCCGGGCAGCGCCGGCCAGCGCTCGCCGTCGGTCAGCAGCAGCCCCTTCAGCGCGCCGCGGTCGATCGCGATCTTGGCATTGGTCGTGTCGATCATCATGAAGGTGAGCAGGCCGCTCTGCACGTCGGGGATGGCCTGCGGGTTGCTCTTGTAGCCGACATAGACCGCCTCGACGCCGGCGGCCATCTTGTAGAGCTCGGACGCCACGCGTGCCGGCAGCGAGCCCGCGCCGAAATTGTGCTTGCCCGGCTCGGCCTTGAGCTTCGCCGTGAGCTCCGCTGCGCTGCTGAGCGGACTCTTCGCATCGACCAGCAACACGAAGGGTGAGACGCCCATGCGCGTGATCGGCTCGAAGCTCTGGATCGGATCGTAGGGCAGCTTGTCGTAGATCGCAGGATTGACCGCCTGGGTCATCGCCGAGGTGGCGAAGATGGTGAGCCCGTCGGGCCTGGCGCGCGCCACCGACTCGGCGGCGGGAATGCCGTTGCCACCGCCCTTGTTGTCGATCAGCACCGGCTGGCCCCAGAGCTGCGACAGCCGCTCGGCATAGACGCGCGCGGTGATGTCGGTGGCCGCGCCCGGAGGGAACGGCACGACGATCGTCACGCGGCCCGCCGGGAACTTGTCCGCCCGCGCGAGCGCGGGAGCGGCCAGCGTCGCCGCACCGGCGGCAAGAAGGCGGCGCCTGATCAGCATGTTTCCTCGGTTCATTTCTTCCTCCCAGCCTAGGCTGGACTGCGAACCATCTGACCTGCCAAGTCGACATAGTCCGTATTACGGAATAACCTGCAGCATGCCCCAGGTCCCGCCGATCGAGCCGGTGCGCCGCAGCCTCGCGGTGCTGGAGGCACTGAGCCGCCGGCCGCACGGCACGATCGCGGCCCTCGCCGAGGAGACCGAGCTGCCGCGGCCCACCGTGGTGCGGCTGCTGCAGACGCTGGTCGCGCTGGGCTATGTCACCCAGGTCTCGCGGCACATCGGCTACCGGCTCACCGACCGGGTGCTGGGCCTCGCCCAGGGCATCCGCTTCATCGACCATTTCGTCGACGCCGCCGCGCCGCACATGCAGCGCTTCACGCGCGAGCACGGCTGGCCGCTCTACCTCGCGGCGATGAGCCATCGCGCGCTGATCATCCGCTACTCGACGGCGGCCGAGAGCCCGATGGCCTTCGAGCGCCTGGCGCTGCGCCGCCACAGCCCCATCCTGTCGGGCGCCGTCGGCCGCGCCTGGCTCGCCTTCTGCTCCGACGAGGAGCGGCGCGCGGCACTCCGCGATCTCGGCGTGCGCGACGATGCCCGCCTCGCCGCTGCGCTGGCCCGCATCCGCCGCGACGGCCATGCCTTCGCGATCACGGCCCGACCCGGCCGCCTGCAGGGCCTCGCCGTTCCCATCCTGGGCCGCGACCGCATCCTCGGCTGCATGTCGATGCGCTTCACCCGCTCGGCGATGAGCGACGCCGAGGCCGGCGCCCGCTTCGGCCCGCTGCTCGCCGAACTGGCCCGCGCCATCGCAAGCGACGCGGAACGCTGAAAGTCGAGGTACGTGTTCCTGCGGTCGATTTCGGCTCCCCGCACGCCGGGGAGCCAGCAACGATGGGCTTTTTGCCCTCTCACAGGGCACACCACGACGTAGCGCGTGTTGTGCCCTTGCCTGTGCCCATGCGCGTCGCATCACCGGTGCTTCCGACAAAGACGACATCGTCAAAGAGCAGCAATTACGGGCCTTTCACCCGCCCGTTTGTCACACCTGATTGTGACAAATCGCTGTGACAACCTCCTGTGACAG
>CAYRBQ010000651.1:0-2664 GCA_964422305.1 uncultured Reyranella sp.
CGCCTTGGCCGCCGCTCAGCTCTTCGCTGCAGCACGCCGGGCTGAGCCTGGCCTATTGGACTCTATCGGGAACGGCGATTTCGCGCCGTTGCTGGCCTGGCTGCGCTCGAACGTGCACGGCAAGGGCTCGATCGCCACGACCGACGAGATCCTGACCGGGGCGACCGGGGCGGGGCTCGGGACGGCCGCCTTCAAAGCCCATCTGGAAAGCCGTAACCTGTCGGCGTAAGAGGGAGCCATGCTCGACCTGCGCCCGAACTGCGAATGCTGCGACAAGGACCTGCCCAATGGCGCGCCCGACGCCCTGATCTGCACCTTCGAGTGCACGTTCTGTGCGGATTGCGCGCGAACTCGGCTGGGCGGTCATTGCCCGAACTGCGGCGGCGATCTGGTCAAACGGCCGACCCGCCCCGAGAAGATGCTGGCCAAGTATCCGGCCTCCACCAAGCGGGTCCGCAAGGATCACGAGGCCTGCCGCCAGGTCGCCTAAAGCATCGGGCCTTCGGCCGGAATCGGCCGAAGGAGCGATGCCGAGGGCGCAGATATCCGACTTGATGCGTTTCCGATGGGCCGCGACGGCTGGCACGGTCCCGGCCCATCGCAAGCCGCTGTAGCCGACTAGACGGAGTTTCAGTTGAAGTACATCAGCACGCGCCACGGCTCGCAGGGGCAACCCTCGCCGCTCGGCTTCGAGGACATCATGCTCGCGGGCTTGGCCCGCGACGGCGGCCTCTACCTGCCGGCCGAGTGGCCGCAGTTCGGCAAGGCCGAGATCGCCGCGATGAAGGGGCTGGGCTACACCGAGCTGGCCTTCCGCATCATGCGGCCCTTCGTCGGCGACACGTTCGACGAGGCGACCTTCCGCCGCCTGATCGGCGAGGCCTATGCCTCGTTCGAGACGCCGGAGGTGGCGCCGATGAAGCCGCTCGGCACCTCGGGCCTCCATCTCATGGAGCTGTTCCATGGGCCAACGCTCGCCTTCAAGGACGTGGCGCTCCAGCTCCTGGGCCGCATGCTCGATCAGACGCTGACGGTGCGCGGCCAGCACGCGACGATCGTCGGCGCGACCTCGGGCGACACCGGCTCGGCCGCCATCGAGGCGGTGCGCGACCGCAAGACCATCGACATCTTCATGCTGTTCCCCAAGGGCCGCGTGAGCGAGGTCCAGCGCCGGCAGATGACGACGGTGTCGGCGCCCAACGTGCACAACATCGCCGTCCAGGGCACGTTCGACGACTGCCAGGATCTCGCCAAGGCCTGCTTCAACGATCTCGCCTTCCGCGACCGCCATGCGCTGACGGCGGTGAACTCGATCAACTTCGCCCGCGTGATGGCGCAGATCGTCTACTACTTCTGGGCCGCCCTGAAGCTCGGCGGGCCGGAGCGGCCGGTGGCCTTCACCGTGCCCAGCGGCAACTTCGGCAACGTCTATGCGGGCTACGCCGCGAAGCGGATGGGCCTGCCGATTTCGCACTTCGTCATCGGCACCAACAGCAACGACATCCTCGCGCGCTTCTTCGAGGGCGGCACGATGGCCACCACCGAGGTCGTGCCGACCTACAGCCCGAGCATGGACATCCAGATCTCGAGCAACTTCGAGCGGCTGCTGTTCGACCTCTACGACCGCAACGGCGTGACACTGGCCGACGCCATGACGGCCTTCCGCAGCACCGGCACGCTGAAGGTCGGTGCCAACGCGCTGGCTGGCGTGCGGCAGCTTTTCGACGCCGGCCGCCTCGACGATGCCGGGACGCTCGCTGCCATCGCCGATTGCGCCAAGCGCTTCGGCGAGACCATCGATCCGCACACCGCGGTGGGCTACGCCGTGGCCCAGCAGCATCGCCGCGATCCGGCGATCCCGATGGTCGTCCTGGCGACGGCGCATCCCGCCAAGTTCCCCGACGCCGTCGAGAAGGCGACCGGCGTTCGCCCGCCGCTGCCGGCGCGGCTCGGCGACCTGATGGACCGTGCCGAGCGCGTCGACGGCCTGCGCAACGATGTCGAGGCGCTGAAGGCGCTGATCGACGATCGCCGCGCCATGGCGACGGCGCCGGCCCGCCCGAAGGTGCGCACGTGAGCAACGTCAAGGTCAACACGCTGGGCAATGGGCTCAGGGTCGCGGTCGACGAGATGCCCGAGGTCGAGTCGGCCTCGCTCGGCATCTGGGTCGCCTGCGGCACGCGCCACGAGACCGCCGAGCTGAACGGCATGGCCCACATGCTGGAGCATATGGCCTTCAAGGGCACCCGCACGCGCTCGGCCCGCGCCATCGCCGAAGAGATCGAGAACGTGGGCGGCAGTCTCAACGCCTATACCGGCCGCGAGATCACCGCCTACCACGCCTCAGTGCTCAAGGAGGATGTCGGCCTCGGCATCGAGATGATCTCCGACATCCTGCGCAATTCGGTGTTCGATCCCGACGAGCTGCAGCGCGAGCGCGGCGTCATCCTGCAGGAGATCGGCCAGGCGCTCGACACGCCCGACGACGTGATCTTCGACCAGTTCCAGGAGACCGCGCTGCCCGGCCAGCCGCTGGGACGGCCGGTGCTGGGCACCGCCGAGACGGTCGAGACGATCGGCCGCGAGGATCTCTTCGCCTATCTCGCGCGCCACTACACGGCCTCCAACATGGTCCTGTCGGCGGCCGGCCGGGTCGAGCACGAC
>CAYRBQ010000652.1:0-2659 GCA_964422305.1 uncultured Reyranella sp.
ATGCGCAACCGTCTCGCGGGCCAGCTCGGCCGCTGGGCGCTGGCCGACGAGGCGAAGCTCGACGCCGAGATCGAGAAGCTGATCGACAAGAAGCCCGAGGCGGCGCAACGCATCCGAGCGCGGCGTCTGTTCGCGCGCGTGCTCGACGCGCCGGGCGGCATCAACATCCTGACCATTCACGCCTTCTGCCAGGCCCTGCTGAAGCGCTTCCCGCTGGAGGCGGGCGTCGCGCCGGGCTTCGAGGTGCTGGACGAGGCCGAGGCGCTCGCCATCCTGCGCCAGGCGCAGGACGAGCAGATGGAGGCCCTGGCACGACCGCATGCGCCACCGGCGCTGACCGACGCGCTGGCCGCGATCGCGGGGAAGGTATCGATCGCAGAATATGCCGATCTGATGACCAGCCTGCTCGGCGAGCGTGCCTGGCTGCTGGCGCGCATCGGCGACGAGTCGGGCCTGCAGCGTGTCCGCGCGCGGCTCGCCGCCGAGATGGGCTGCGCCCCGGACGATACGGCCGGCGGGCTGGTGAGCGCGGCGTGTCTCGATGCTGCTTTCGACGCAGCCGGCCTGCGTGAGGCGGCTCGCGCGCTGGCCAGGGGCGGCAAGCAGGACAAAGTGCGTGCCGAGATCATCGCCGAATGGCTGGCGTCCGAGGACCGCCCCGCCCTGCTCAGCGGTTATGCCAAGGCGTTCTTCACCGCCAAGGGCGAGATCCTGGCGCGGCTCGCCACCAAGGCCGCCATCGAGGCGATGCCCGGCATCGAGGAGGTGCTGCTGCGCGAGGCGAAGCGGCTGGCCGAGGCGCTGGACCGCATCAACGGCGCGGCCCTGGTCGAGCGCACGATCGCCTTGCTGCGGCTCGGCCTCGACATCGCCGACCGCTACACGCGCGCCAAACGCCGCCGGGCGGCGCTCGACTACGACGACCTGATCGTGGCGACGCGGCGCCTGCTCGAAGGCGCCGAGAGCGCCGCCTGGGTGCTCTACAAGCTCGACGGCGGCATCGATCACGTGCTGGTCGACGAGGCGCAGGACACCAACCCCGACCAATGGGAGGTGATCCGCCGCCTCACGGAGGAGTTCTTCGTCGGCGCCGGGGCCGTCGATCGCAGCCGCACGATCTTCGCGGTCGGCGACACCAAGCAGTCGATCTTCGGCTTCCAGCGCGCCGACCCGCGCAAGCTCAAGGAGATGCGCGAGTGGTTCGGCGAGAGGAGCAGGATCGCCGAGCAGATGTTCGTGCCGGTCGACCTCAATGTCTCGTTCCGCTCCACGCCCGCCGTGCTCGATGCCGTCGACTGGGTGTTCGGCGAGCCCGAGGCTGTGCGCGGCGTCGCCGAGCCGGGCGACGTCATGCATTTTCCCAGCCGCAAGAACGAACCGGGCAGGGTCGAGCTGTGGCCGCTGGTCGGCGCCGACGAGCAGAAGGTCGACACGACCGATCTCGAGGGCCTGCAGGCCGGTCTGAAGCTGCCGCACCAAAGGCTGGCCGACCTGATTGCAGCGCATACCAAGAGCCTGATCGGCAAGGAGCGCCGTGCGCGCAAGGGCGAGCTGTTGCATGCCGGGCACTTCATGGTGCTGGTGCGGCGGCGCAACGAGTTCGTCAACGCGTTGGTGCGGTCGCTGAAGCGCGAGGGCGTCGAGGTGGCGGGCGTCGACCGGCTCAACCTCGGCGAGGAGCTCGCGATCCAGGACCTGCTGGCGATGGCGCGCTTCGTCCTGCTGCCGCAGGACGATCTCAATCTCGCCGCCCTCCTGAAGTCGCCGCTGATCGGCCTCGACGAGGAGCAGCTCTTCGCATTGGCGTGGAAGCGCACCGGCCATCTCTGGCGGGCGCTGCGCGAACGCCGCAGCGAGGTGCCGTTCGCGGCGGCGTACCAGCGCCTGTCGGGGTGGCTGAAGCGCGCCGACTACGGCATGCCGTTCGACTTCTTCGCCCAGGCACTCGGTCCCGAGAAGGGCCGTGTACGGCTGCTGGAGCGACTGGGCCGCGAAGCCGGCGACCCGATCGACGAACTGCTGTCACGCGCGCTGCAGTACCAGCGCACGGAGCGCGGATCGCTACAGGGCTTCCTGCGCTGGTTCGAGACCGGCGGCGGCGAGATCAAGCGCGACCTCGACCAGAACCGGCGCCGCGAACTGCGTATCCTCACCGTGCACGCCTCGAAAGGACTGCAGGCGCCGATCGTCTACCTGCCCGACACGACGCGCGTGCCGCGCGACACCGAGCGGCTGCTGTCGGGCGCCGAGGGCGAGGCCAAGCTCTGGCTGCCGCGCGCCGACGACGCCAACGAGGCGGCCCGCACTTGGCGCGCCGAAGCGCGCGACCGTTCTCTCGAAGAACAGAACCGGCTGCTCTACGTCGCCATGACACGCGCCGAGGACCGGCTCTATGTCGGCGGCTGGGTTGGTGCCCGCAAGCAGGATCGCGGCTGCTGGTACGAGCGCATCGAGGCCGGCCTGCGCGCCAGCAGCGAGACCGAGATCGATCCCGAGAGCCCGTTACCGCGCGGACGCGCCGTGCCGAAGCCTTTCGACTTCTCGACGCTGGTGCGCGAGGAGGGCTGGAGCGGCGACGGCTACGAGCTGGTGAACGAAGGCCATATCGAGGAGCCCGAGCAGCAGGAGCTGGCGATCGCCGACGAGGCGCCGCTGCCCG
>CAYRBQ010000653.1:0-2657 GCA_964422305.1 uncultured Reyranella sp.
GGCGGCGCGGTTCGACGCCTGAACGCGATCAAAGGCGAGCTGAGGCTCGTCGAGGTGGCGAACGCACACGGCTTCCTCCTCAACGGGCTGAAGCGCGAGGAGCTGATCGCCACCAACTCGATGCTGCTGCACGAGGTCTATTTCGACTCGCTGGGCGAGGGCGGCGGCGGCGATCCTGCCGGCACGCTGGCGCAGGCGATCGAGCGCGACTTCGGCTCGGTCGCGCACTGGCGGTCGGAGTTCGTCGCGATGGGCCGCGCGCTGGGCGGCGGCTCGGGCTGGGTGGTGCTGACGCGCTCCCCCCGCGACGGGACCCTCTCGAACGTCTGGTCGGCCGACCACTCGCACGCGATGGCGGGCGGCACACCGGTGCTGGCGCTCGACATGTACGAGCACTCCTACCATCTCGACTTCGGCGCCAACGTCGCGGCCTATGTCGATGCCTTCATGGCCAACATCGCCTGGGCGCGGGTTGCCGCCCGCTTCGAGGGGGCTGCGGCCGAGACGAAGCCGCACATGGTCACGACGCCCGAGGCACAGAAGATGCTCGAGGCCGATCCGAATCTCATCGTGATCGACGCCCGCCTGGCCGACGACGCGGCCTCCGTGCCGGTGCGGCTGCGCGGCGCCCGCCGGGTGCCGCCCGACAAGGTCGACGAGGTCGTGGCCTCGCTGCCCAAGGGCGCCAAGGCGCTGGTCTATTGCGCCTGGGGCTTCGAGATCGGCGGCAACTGTGCGGCCAAGCTGCGCGAGCGCGGCCTCGATGCCGTGGCCGTGGCGGGCGGCATCGGCGCCTGGCGCGCCGACGGGCTCCCCACCGAGCCGATCAAGGACGGCGGCGCATGACCGCGGCGGCGCCCGTCGCAGCACGCACGCGGCTGCTGCTGGAAGGGCCGATCGGGTCGACGTTGCTGCGGCTCGCCGCGCCGAACCTCGTGGTCAACGTGATCCTGATCGGGATCACCACCGGCGTCGACGCGCACTTCGTGGGCCGGCTCGGCTCCGAGGCGCTGGCCGGCCTCGCCCTGGTGTTCCCGCTGCTGATGCTGATGCAGCAGATGGCGAACTTCAGCATGGGCGGCGCGCTGGCGGGCGCGGTGGCCCGCGCCCTCGGCGCCGGACGGCGCGACGAGGCCAATGCGCTCGCCGTCCACGGCATCGTAATCGCCTGCGTTGCAGCCGCGCTCTTCTCCGTCGTCCTCCTGACGGCCGGTCCCGCGATCTACGCCCTGCTGGGCGGCGACGGGGCGACGCTCGCGGCCGCGGTCGAATACTCCAACGTCATCTTCGCCGGCGCGCTCGCCTACTGGCTGCTCAGCATCCTGACCAGCATCGTCCGCGGCACCGGACAGGTCGCGATGCTCGCCTGGGTCTATGCCGCCTGCGAAGCGTTCCATCTCGGCCTCGTGCCCCTGCTGGTGTTCGGCCTGGGGCCGGTGCCCTCGCTCGGCATCGCAGGCGCAGGCATCGCCACGATCATCGCCTTCGGCGCCGCGACGGCGGTGCTCGCCTGCTTCCTCGCCTCGGGGAGGATGGCCGTCACGCTCAGGCCCTGTCCCCTGGAGACGCGGCTGTTCGCCGAGATCCTGCGCGTCGGCGTGCCGCTGTCGCTGCAGCCGGTGCTGAACAATCTCTCGCTGGCCGCTCTCACCGGCTATGCCGGCGCGCTGGGCGGCGCGGCGCTGGCGGGCGTCGGTGCCGCCGTGCGCTTGGAATACGTGATGTATCCCGTGGTGTTCGGGCTCGGCGCTGCCGTCGTCGCCATGGTCGGGACCAACATCGGCGCCGGCAAGAAGGAGCGCGCGAACCGCATCGCCTGGACAGCCGCGGCGATGGCCGTGGGTGCCACGGCGCTGATCGGCCTCGCCGCCCTCGTCTGGCCGCGTGCCTGGGCCGCCCTGTTCACCGCAGCGCCCGACGTCGCCGACGCCGCCGCCCTCTATCTCTGCATCGTCGCCGTCGGCTACCCGTTCATCGGCATGAACACGCTCACCCAGGCGTTCCAGGCCATGGGCCGGACGCTGTGGCCGCTGCTCGCCATCGTCGTGCGGACCGCCGTCATCGTCGGCGGCGGATGGTTCGTGATCGCCGCCACCGACAGCGGCGTCGCGGGCCTGGCCGTCGTCACCGCGGCGAGCCTCGTCGCCGCCGGCGCGATCGTCGCCATCGCTTTCCGCTTCACCAGCCGAGGAGAACCGTCATGACCAAGTGGGTCACCCGCGAACGTCCCAAGATCGACCGCATCGCCTGTCCGTGGCTGATCCGGCGCTTCATCGAGAAGCAGCCGGAGTTCCTCTACGTGCCGGCCGACAAGGTCCTGGCCACGGCCGAGCAGACCGGCGCCATCCCCTACGACATCCCCGGCGTGAAGTTCAGCCATGTCGGCGAGAAGTGCAGCTTCGACGCCTTCATCGCCGAATACAAACTGGACGCACCGGGCCTCGACAGGCTGGCCGACATCGTACGCGGCGCCGACACCTCGCGCCTCGACCTGACACCGCAATCGTCCGGCCTGTTCGCGATCTCGCTCGGCCTCAGCCATCTCTACGAGGACGACCAGGAGATGCTGAAGCACGGCATGGTGATGTACGACGCGCTCTATGCGTGGTGCCGCAGCCTGACCGGCGAGACGCACAACTGGCCGCCCAAGATGTGAG
>CAYRBQ010000654.1:0-2654 GCA_964422305.1 uncultured Reyranella sp.
GGCCGCTGACCGTGAGCGCATCGCCGTGGATCTTCTTCTTGCGCAGCAGCTCGGCCATCACCGTCGGCACGCCGCCCGCCCGGTAGAAGGCCTCACCGAGATACTTGCCCGCCGGCATGCAGTTCACCAGCAGCGGGATGTCGTAGCCGACCCGGTCCCAGTCCTGGTTCACGAGATCGACGCCGGCGTGACGCGCGATCGCGTTGATGTGCGGCGGGCAGTTCGTGGAAGCGCCCAGCGCGCTCGCCGCGACGATGGCGTTCTCGAAGGCCTTGCGCGTCAGGATCTTCGAGGGTCGCAGGTCCTCCCACACCATGTCGACGATCCGCTTGCCGGTCTCGTAGGCGATCTGGCCGCGCTGCTTGTACGGTCCCGGGATGGCCGCGCAGCCGGTCAGCGACATCCCGAGCGCCTCGGCCATGCTGTTCATGGAGAGCGCCGTGCCCATGGTGTTGCAGTGGCCGACGCTCGGCGCCGACGACGCCACCATCTCGATGAACTGCTCCATGTCGATACGGCCTGCCGCCAGTTCCTGGCGGGCATACCAGACGATCGTCCCGGAGCCCGAGAGACCACCCGCGAAATGGCCGTCGAGCATTGGGCCGCCGGACAGGACGATCGCTGGAATATCGACGGTCGCCGCGCCCATGATCATGGCCGGCGTGGTCTTGTCGCAACCGGTGGTCAGCACGACGCCGTCGAAGAAGTAGCCATAGAGGCTCTCGACGAGGCTGAGATAGGCGAGGTTGCGGTCGAGCGCTGCGGTGGGGCGCTTGCCCGACTCCTGGATCGGGTGCACGGGAAACTCGATCGGAATGCCGCCGGCGTCGCGGATGCCGTCGCGGATGCGCCAGGCGAGGTCGAGATGGTGCCGGTTGCAGGGCGAGAGATCGCTGCCGGTCTGGGCGATGCCGATGATCGGCTTGCCGCTGCGCAACTCGGCGAGCGTCAGGCCGAAGTTCATGTAGCGCTCGAGATAGAGCGCCGTCATCGTCGGGTCGGTCTTGGAATCAAACCACTCCCGGCTACGCAGCCGGCGCTCGCCCTTCTTCTTCGCAGCCATCCGATTTCCTCCAGACTTGTTGGCCCAACCCTGGGAGAAGGCGCCCGCGAAGTCCAGCGCCTCGCTTGAGCTTGGCCTGAGGCCGTGACACATCTCGGGCCATGACACGTTCCCCCGACATCGTCTGCCTCGGCGAACCGCTGATCGAGTTCAACCGGCCCAAGGAGGGTGACGGCCGGACCTGGCTGCAGGGCTTCGGCGGCGATTCGCAGAACGTCGCGATCGCCGCCGCCCGGCAGGGCGCCTCGACAGGCTATCTCACCAGTCTCGGCCAGGACTGGATGGGCGACGCCTTCATGGACCTCTGGAAGGCCGAAGGCGTCGATGCCTCCCGCGTCACGCGCCATCCCACGGCCCCGACCGGAGTGAGCTTCGTGACCCACAGCGCCGCCGGCCACAAGTTCGACTATCTGCGCAAGAACTCGGCGGCGTCGCTGATGAGACCTGACACTCTGGCGGTCGACTACATCACAGGCGCAAAGGTCTTCCATTTCTCGGCGATCGGCCAGGCGATCAGCGAGAGCGCCCGCGCGACCTGCGACGCGGCCATGGAAGCCGCCCGCAAGGCCGGCGTGAAGGTCTCCTACGACACCAATCTCCGCCTCAGGCTCTGGGAACTCGACCTCGCCCGCAAGGTGATCGACGCCACCATCGCCCGGTGCGACATCGTGCTGCCGAGCCTCGAGGACTCCCAGCAGCTCACAGGGTTCAAGGAAGCCGACGCGATCGCCGACTATTACCTCAGGCTCGGCGCCCCCCTGGTCGCGCTGAAGATGGGCTCCGAAGGCTCGCTGATCGCCACGAAGGACGAGCGCACCCGCGTCCCACCGCACAAGGTGGCTGCGGTCGATGCCACCGGCGCCGGCGACACGTTCGATGGGGCGTTCCTGACGCGCCTGCTGGCGGGCGACGATGCGGTGTCCGCAGCCCACTACGCCAATGTCGCGGCGGCGCTCTCGACGACCGGCTACGGCGCGGTGACGCCCATGCCGCGCGCCGACGCCGTGCTCACTGCACTGAAGGGCGCCTGAGCCTCGGCACAAGCGCCCGCGCGAAACGGCCGAGCACCGTCACCTGCTGTGCGATCCAGCCGCGGCCGTTGTCGGCATCGACCGCCGGATCGTCGACGCCGGTCGGCCGATGCTTGCCGTCGTAGATCGCCGTGCCGAACAGGATGTCCCAGACCGGGAACACCGGCGCGAAGTTGTGGTCGTGGATGTGGCGTTCCTCGGGGCTGGCCAGCGCATGATGCAGCCGGTGGAAGCGCGGCCCGACCAGCAGCCGCTCGCCCAGCCAGCCGAAATGCATGTCGACGTTGGCGTGCGACCAGCTCTCGACCAACCTGCCGATCATGAGGATCACCACATACTCGCCGGGCTGAACGCCGACGAACTGCGAGAACAGCACCAGGGCGAGCGTGATCAGCGTGTCGTCGAGCACGTGGTTGCGGTCGTCGGTCCACACCGTCATGCGGCGCTGGCTGTGGTGCAGGCTGTGCAGCGACCACCACCAGGAGAAGCCGTGCTGCGCGCGGTGCAGCCAGTAGGCGGCGAAGTCGTAGAGCACGAAGTAGATCAGGAACGACAACAGG
>CAYRBQ010000655.1:0-1194 GCA_964422305.1 uncultured Reyranella sp.
GGACCTGCCGGCGCTCGAGACCGCCTGCCTGCTGCTGTTCGTCGGCGCCATGGGCAAGTCTGCGCAGCTCGGCCTCCACACCTGGCTTCCGGACGCCATGGAAGGCCCGACCCCGGTATCGGCGCTGATCCATGCAGCTACCATGGTGACCGCCGGCGTCTTCATGGTCTGCCGTCTGTCGCCGCTCTTCGAGCTGGCACCGATCGCCCTGCAGGTGGTGACGCTGATCGGCGCGGCCACGGCCTTCTTCGCCGCGACGGTCGGCCTGACGCAGTTCGACATCAAGCGGGTGGTCGCCTACTCGACCTGCAGCCAGCTCGGCTACATGTTCTTCGCCTGCGGTGTCGGCGCCTATTCGGCGGCGATGTTCCACCTGATGACCCACGCTTTCTTCAAGGCGCTGCTGTTCCTGGGGTCCGGCTCGGTAATCCACTGCCTGCATCACGAGCAGGACATGCGGAAGATGGGCGGCGTGAAGGAGAAGGCGCCGCAGACTTTCATCCTGATGTGGGTCGGCACCCTGGCGCTTTCGGGCATCGGCATACCGTTCATCCTGGGCAACGGCCTGGGCTTTGCAGGCTTCTACTCCAAGGACATCATGCTCGAGGCGTCGTTCGGCGTGCACACGACGGTCGGCCTCATCGCCTTCTGGCTGGGCGTGATCGCCGCCTTCATGACGGCGTTCTACTCGACGCGCCTGATGTTCATGACCTTCTACGGCAAGTACCGCGGCGATCATCACACCTGGGATCACGCGCACGAATCGCCGATGGTCATGATGATCCCGCTCTACGTGCTGGGTATCGGCGCGGCCTTCTCGGGCCTCGTCGCCTACGACTGGTTCGTCGGCCACGACTGGAAGGCGTTCTGGGGCAACGCGATCGCCGTGAAGTCGACGGCCGAGGTGCTGCACCACGCCCACGAAGTGCCGCTCTGGGTGAAGCTGCTGCCGCTGGTGATGGCGGTGTCCGGCATCGCCCTCAGCTACTACTACTATGTCGCGAAGCCGAGCCTGCCGGAGCGCACGGTGAAGACGTTCCCCGGCCTGCACGCGCTGTTCTACAACAAGTGGTATTTCGACGAGATCTACGATGCGATCTTCGTGAAGCCGGCGCTGGCGATCGGCCGCGTCCTCTGGAAGAAGGGCGACGGAGCCGTCATCGACGACCTCGGCCCCAACAACCTCGCCGCCCG
>CAYRBQ010000655.1:1294-2644 GCA_964422305.1 uncultured Reyranella sp.
CTGCTGACGTCGCTCGTGACCTTCCTGATCTCGCTGATCCTCTGGATCCGCTTCGATCCGACCAAGGCCGGCTTCCAGTTCGAGGAGAAGGTGGCCTGGGTGCCGGCGCTCGGCGTGGGTTACCACATGGGCATCGACGGCATCTCGCTGTTCTTCGTGCTGCTGTCGACCCTGCTGACCCCGATCTGCATCCTGGCGAGCTGGGATTCGGTGAAGGTCCGAGTGAAGGAATACATGGTCGCCTTCCTCGTGCTCGAGACCTTCATGGTCGGCATGTTCTGCGCGCTCGACCTGGCGCTCTTCTACATCTTCTTCGAAGGCGTCCTGATCCCGATGTTCCTGATTATCGGTGTGTGGGGCGGCAAGCGGCGCGTCTACGCGGCCTTCAAGTTCTTCCTCTACACGCTGCTCGGCTCGGTGCTGATGCTGCTGGCGATCATCGCCGTCTACTGGCAGGTCGGTACGACGGACCTGCCGACGGCGATGGAGAAGCTCAACCTGCCGTTCACCTGGCAGTGCTGGCTGTGGCTCGCCTTCTTCGCCTCGTTCTCGGTGAAGGTGCCGATGTGGCCGGTCCACACCTGGCTGCCCGACGCCCACGTCGAGGCGCCGACGGCGGGCTCGGTCATCCTGGCCGGAGTGCTGCTGAAGATGGGCGGGTACGGCTTCCTGCGCTTCTCGATCCCGCTGTTCCCCGAAGCGACGCAGTACTTCGCGCCGCTGGTGTTCGGCCTCTCCATCGTGGCCGTGATCTACACCTCGCTGGTCGCGCTGGTGCAGGAGGACATGAAGAAGCTGATCGCCTACTCGTCGGTGGCCCATATGGGCTTCGTGACGATCGGTGCCTTCGTCATGAACATGCAGGGCGTGCAGGGCTCGATCTTCCAGATGCTGAGCCACGGCATCGTCTCGGCCGCGCTCTTCCTCTGCGTCGGCGTCGTCTACGATCGCATGCACACGCGCGAGATCGCGGCCTACGGCGGCCTGGTCCATCGCATGCCGCGCTATGCGTTCACCTTCCTGTTCTTCACCCTAGCGAGCGTCGGCCTGCCGGGCCTTTCGGGCTTCGTCGGCGAGTTCCTGGTTCTGCTGGGCGCGTTCAAGGCCAACACCTGGGTCGCGTTCCTGGCGGCGACTGGCCTCATCCTGGGTGCGGCCTACGCGCTCTGGCTCTACCGCAAGATCGTCTTCGGCGAGCTCACAAAGGACTCGCTAAAGGCCATTCTCGACATGAACCGGCGTGAGATCGCGATCTTCCTGCCGCTCGTGCTGCTCACGCTCTGGATGGGCATCTACCCCAATTCCTTCCTCGATCCGATGGCGCCGGCGGTCGACAAGCTGATCGGCGAC
>CAYRBQ010000656.1:0-2644 GCA_964422305.1 uncultured Reyranella sp.
CTCGCAGGAGAGCGCCATGGCGATCATCACTCGCTGGCGCATGCCGCCCGAGAGCCGGTGCGGGAAATCGTCGACCCGCTGCGCCGCCGAGGGGATGCGCACCAGGTCGAGCATCTCGATCGCCCGCTTCTTCGCGGCCGCCGGCGACAGCGCCGTGTGGGCCAGGATGGCCTCGACGATCTGCTGGCCGATCGTGTGCACCGGGTTCAGCGAGGTCATCGGCTCCTGGAAGATCATCGACATCTTGCCGCCGCGCAGCTTGCGGCGCTCGTCGGCCGAGAGGCCGAGCACGTCGCGGCCGTCGAAGCGGATCGCGTCCGCCTCGACGACGCCCGGGCTCGCCACCAGGCCCATGACGGAGAGCGAGGTCACGCTCTTGCCGCAGCCCGATTCGCCGACCAGGCCGACGGTGCGGCCGCGGTCGACGGAGAAGTCGATGCCGTCGACCGCGCGGAACAGCCCGCGGTCGGTGTGGAAGTGGGTCCTGAGACCGCGGACCTCGAGGAGCTTGTCCATCAGAAGGAGTAGTCCAGACCCTTGTAGAAGGTGTTCTGGTAGAGCATGTGCGGCCGCACGCCCTTCAGCTTCTTGGTGCTGGTCGTGAACATCGCGATATTCATGACCGGCATCCAGAGATGCTCCTCGGTGACCCGCTGCTGGGCGAGCGCATAATATTTGGCGCGGTCGGCGTCGGTCAGCGCGGCACGGCCCATCTTCAGGTACTCGTCGGTCTTCTCGTCCTTCCAGTTCATCCGGTTGGGCGCCGGGATGTTCTTGGAGTCGAAATAGAAGTTCAGCAGGTCTCCGGCCGACATGTACGGGAAGGTCACCGTCCACAGCTCGTAGTCCTGCTCGCTCATCTTGGAAAAGGCGATGGTCGAGTCGAAGCCCTGGACCTTCCAGTCGATGCCGATCTGGCGCATGTAGCCCTGGATGGCCTCCGACACGCGGCCGAAGTAGGCGACCTGCGTGAAGTAGACCTTGGGAGCGAGCTTGACGCCGTCCTTCTCGCGGATGCCGTCGCTGCCGACCTTCCAGCCGGCTTCGTCGAGCAGCTTCTTGGCGCGCTCGACGTCCTCCTTGATGATGTTCCTGGTCGACTCGGCGAAGTCGAGCGCCTTGGGATCGATGAAGGTGTAGGCCGGCTCGGCGTTGCCCAGCATGATGCCCTTCACGATGTCGGCGCGCTTGATGGCGATGTTCATCGCCTCGCGCACGCGCTTGTCCGACACCATCGGCCGGTTCGCCTTGTAGCCGTAGTACATGAGCTGGAAGTTGGGCGTCGCCTCCTGGACGTTGAGATTGGGCGAGGCCTTGACCTGCTGGATGAACTGCAGCGGGATCTGGTGCGTGATGTCGAACTGGCCGCCCAGCATGGCAGCGACGCGGCTCGCGTCCTCGGGCACGATCTTGATGCTGAGCTTCTCGAACTTCACAGGCCCCTTGTTCTGGTACATCGAGGGGCCCCATTTGTAGGCGTCGTGGCGCTTCAGCACGATCTCGGTGCGCGGCGTCCATGACTCGAAGCACCATGGGCCGGTGCCGTCGGCCGCCTTGACGCCGTAGTCCTTGCCCAGCGCCTCCACGCTCTCCTTGTTGTGGATGGAGGTCGTGAACATGGTGAGGTTGAGCAGCAGGTCGGAGAAGGGCTCGTTGAGCTCGTATTCGACCGTGTACTTGTCCTTGGCGCGGATGTCCTTGAGATTGCCGGCGCGCCAGGCGAGCGGCGCCTTGAGCTCGGGGCTCACCAGCCGCTTGAAGGAATAGACGACGTCGTCGGCGGTGAACTTCTTGCCGCTGCAGAACTGCACGTCGTCGCGCAGGGCGAACGTGTAGAGCTTGCCGTCGGGGCTCACCGTCCACGACTTGGCGAGGTAGGGGATCGGCGTCTTGCCGTCCCAGTCCATGGCGACCAGCGTGTCCTGGAACATGTTGACGATGTCGGAGGTCGGCGACCAGGTCGTGCGCTGGCCGTCGTAGTGCGGCGCGTCGAGCGACTTCATCATCCGCAGCGTCTGCGCCTCCGCCGCAATGGAGACGCCGATCAGCCCAAGCGACGCTACAACGCCCGTGAAGATGTTACGCATGTCGTTTCCTCGCTTCCGGTTCGGATTTCAGAAAGTAGCGTCGAGTCCTTTGTAGAAGGTGTTCTGGTAGAGCATGTGCGGTCGCGCGCCCTTGAGCTTCTTGTTGACGACCTCGTCCATGTTGATGTTGAGCACCGGGATCCACAGGTGCTCGCGCATCACCTTCTGCTGCACCATCGCGTAGTACTTGGCGCGGTCGGCCTCGGTCAGCGCGGCGCGTCCCAGCTTCAGCCACTCATCGGTCTCGGCGTCCTTCCAGTTCATGCGGTTGGGCGTCGGGATGTTCTTCGAGTCGAAGTAGATGTTCATCAGGTCGCCGGCCGAGAGATAGGGCACCGTGACCGACCAGATCTCGTAGTCCTGCTCGGCCATCTTCACCGATGCGATGGTCGAGTCCCAGGGTTGCAGGTTCCAATGCACGCCGATCTTCCGCAGGTAGCCCTGGATCGCCTCCGCGACCCGCGCGGAATTGGCGTTGGCCGTGTAATAGACCTTGGGCGCGAGCTTCATCCCGTCCTTTTCGCGGATGCCGTCGGCGCCGGGCTTCCAGCCAGCCT
>CAYRBQ010000657.1:0-2639 GCA_964422305.1 uncultured Reyranella sp.
CTTCGAAGGCGCCGCCTGGTACTGGCACTTCGTCGACGTGGTGTGGCTGTTCCTGTTCTTCTGCATCTACTGGTGGGGTGCCGGAAAGGCGCCGATCGCCCTGCACTGAGCGGGAAAGCAGACTATCTTGGAACCGCCGGGCGCTCCCCGGCGGTTCGCCTTTTCTGGAGACGCCCGTGTCCGACTGGCCGCGCCAATCACCGTTCGACGTAGCGCTGCGTGGAGCCTGCCCGCGCTGCGGCAAGGGCAGGCTGTTCGGCGGCCTGCTGACCGTGGTCGACCGCTGCGCCGTGTGCGGTCTCGACCTGCGCGGCAACGATGCCGGTGACGGCCCGGCCGTGTTCGTGATCCTGGGCCTTGGCGCCATCGTGATGATGTTGGTCTTCTGGGTCGAGTTCCGCTTCGAGCCGCCGTGGTGGCTGCACGTCCTGATCTGGCTGCCGCTCACCTTCGGACTTGCTGCCTGGATGCTGCGCTTCCTGAAGGCACTGCTGGTGGCGCAGCAGTTCGTGCATCGTTCGACGGTGCTGGACGAGTAGGGGTGAGGCGATGTTCCGGTTGAGGCCTGCGCTCTGGCCCACGCTCTTCTCGCTGCCCGTGCTGCTGGTTTCGCTGGGGCTTGGCATCTGGCAGATGGAGCGTCGCGAGTGGAAGCGCGACATCCTCGATCGTATCGCCGTCAACCAGGCGACGCCGTCGATGACGCTCGACGAGCTGATGCGCGGTGATCCGCTGCGCCATGAATACGGCCGCGTGACGGTCGCGGGCACCTTCGAGCACGGCAAGGAGTTCTACCTGGCGGCGCGCAGCCTCAAGAACAAGGTCGGCGTGCAGGTCGTGACGCCGCTCAGGACCGACGACGGCCGTGTCGTGCTGTTCGACCGCGGCTGGATTCCGTCGGAGGCCAAGGATCCGGCGCGCCGTGCCGCCGGCCAGCCGGCCGGAAGGATCGAGCTCACCGGCATCGTTCGGCGCAGCCAGACCGAGCGGCGGCAGTTCGCGCCCGAGAACGCGCCGGACAAGAACGTGTGGTTCCGGGTCGATGTACCGCTGATGCGCAAGATGGCCGGTGCGCCGGCCGATGCGAAGCTCGACAGGTTCTTCCTCGAGGCCGATGCCACGCCCAATCCCGGCGGCCTGCCGGTGGGCGGCCAGACGCGGCTCGACATCCCCAACGACCACCTGCAGTACGCCATCACCTGGTTCCTGATCGCGCTGGCCCTCGTCGGTGTCTATCTCGCCTATCACTGGGAAACCGGGCGGCTCGAGGTCGGCGGCCGCCGCAAAGGCGGCACATGATCGCCAACGGTCCCTATGCCGAGCTCGAGCGGCGCTTCGCGCGGCTGGGCGCGGTCCATCGCGCCCAGGCCATCCTGAACTGGGACCGCTCGACCATGATGCCGGACGGTGCCAGCGAGGATCGCGCCGACCAGCTCGCCACGCTAGGCGTCATCGCCCACGAGATCATCGCCACGCCCGAGATGCCGGAGCTGCTGTCGCGCGCAGAGGAAGTCAGGAGCGCGCTCGATCCCTGGCAGGCCGCCAACCTGCGTGAGATGCGCCGTGCCTGGGTTCACGCGAGTGCGCTGCCGGCCGACCTGGTCGAGGCGAGGACGCGCGTCTGCACCGCTTGCGAGATGGCGTGGCGCGAAGCCAGGAAGAATGCCGACTTCAAGTCGCTGCTGCCGACGCTTGCGGAAGTGCTGACCATCATGCGCCGCGTCGGCGAGGCCAAGGCCTCCGTCCTCGGCACCTCGCTCTACGACGCGCTGCTCGACGAGTTCGAGCCGGGCGGCCGGTCCGCCCGCATCGACGTGCTGTTCGCCGAGCTGCGGGCGTTCCTGCCCGGGCTGCTGGGCCGCGTGCTCGAGCGGCAGAAGCGCCAGCCGCCGATCCTGCCGCTCGACGGGCCGTTCCCGGTCGAGGCGCAGCGCCGGCTGGGAGAGGAGATGTCGCGTCGGCTGGGCTTCGACTTCCATCACGGCCGTCTCGACGTGTCGGAGCATCCCTTCACCGGCGGCACGGCCGACGACGTCCGCATCACCACGCGCTACGACGAGCAGGACTTCGCGCGCGCCCTGATGGGCGTACTGCACGAGACCGGCCACGGCCTCTACGAGGCGGGGCTGCCGCGGCAGTGGCGGCGCCAGCCGGTCGGCAGTGCGCGCGGCATGACCCTGCACGAAAGCCAGTCGCTGCTCATGGAGATGCAGGCCTGCCGCAGCGATGCCTTCATCCGGTTCGCCACTCCACGGATGCGCGCGGCCTTCGGCAAGGATGGACCGGCCTGGTCGGAAGCCAACATCCACCGCATCTACACCAAGGTCGCGCCGGGCTTCGTTCGCGTCGATGCCGACGAGGTCACCTATCCGCTGCACATCATGCTGCGCTACCGGCTGGAGCGCGCGCTGCTGGCGGGCGACCTTCCGCTCGCCGAGCTGCCCGGCGCCTGGAACGAGGGCATGCGCGAACTGCTCGGGGTCGTGCCGCCCGACGATTCGCTGGGCTGTCTGCAGGACATCCACTGGCCGGGCGGCTCCTACGGCTATTTCCCGACCTACACGCTGGGCGCAGTCGCCGCGGCGCAGCTCTATGCCCAGGCCCGGCGCGATGAGCCGGGGATCCCGCGCGCCATTGCC
>CAYRBQ010000658.1:0-2638 GCA_964422305.1 uncultured Reyranella sp.
GGCGAGCGCGAAGCCCGGCATGATGTAGGGCACCAGGGCGGCGCGGTTGCCGTAGAGATCGGCCGCCAGCGCCTCGCCGTCCGGCTGGTCGGTGAGCGACAGCACGGCGTTGGAGTGGGTGTGGTCGATGAACTTGTGCGGCAAGAAGGCGTGCAGCAGCGTCTCGACCGACGGGTTGGGCGACTTGGCGTCGAGCAGATTGGAACGCTGCACGTTCACCATGTCCTCGTCGGAGAGAGCCTGCAGGCCCTCGAGCGCGCGTAGCGGGTCGAGACGGACGGCGGGGAGACCGGGCGCCTCGATGGTGCCCATGTCCCAGCCGCTGCCCTTGACGCAGAGCACGTCGATCGTCTGGCCCGTGATGTCGGGCATGCGCGTCTTGACCGACGTGTTGCCGCCGCCATGCAGCACCAGCTTCGGCTCGCCGCCCAGGAGACGCGTCGTGTAGACGCGCAACGCCAGGTCCTCGCCGATCCCCTTCTTGGCGTGGGCGGCGATGGCGGCCTTGGCGTCGGCGTCGGACCAGAGATTCTTCATATGCTGCTTACTCGCCGGGCTGGATGCCGGCGTCCTTGGCGATCTTCATCCAGGTCGCGATCTCCTGGGCCTGGTAGGGCCTGAACTGCACGGGATCGCGCGGCTCGACGGTGAAGCCGAGCCTGTCGATCTTCGCCACGACCTCGGGATTCTTCAGGCTCTTCATGATCTCGGCCGACAGCCGATCGAGCGCGGGCTGCGGCGTGCCGGCCGGCGCGAAGAAGGCCGCCCACGACGACGCATTGGCGCCCGTCACGCCCTGCTCCTCGAGCGTGGCGACGTCGGGCAGCTTGGGGTTGCGCTTGGCGCTGCCGATCGCGACGGCGCGGATCTGGTCCGCCTTGATCTGCGCCAGCACGCTGGGCAGCGTCGAGTTGGATATGTCGATGCGGCCGCCGATCAGGTCCTGCACCAGCGGCGCCGCGCCGCGATAGGGCACGTGGGTCATCTTGATGCCGGTGCGCGCCATGAAAAGCTCGGTCGAAAGGTGCGAGCCCGAGCCGATGCCGGTCGAGCCGTAGTTCAGCTCGCCGGGCTTCGCCTTGGCGAGCGCGATCACCTCCTGGATGGTCTTGGCCGGGAGATCGTTCTTCACCACGAACACGTGCTCGAAGGCGCCGGCGCCGGCCAGGGGCGCGAAGTCCTTGACCGCGTCGTAGCCCGGCTCCTTCAGCATGAACATGTTGTTGCCGTGCGTCTGATTGTTGCCGAACGTGATGGTGAGGCCGTCCGGTTTCGCTTTCGCGACGGCGCGCGTGCCGACGGAACCGGCGCCGCCCGACAGGTTCTCGACCACGACCTGCTGGCCGAGCGGCCCCGCGATGTCGGCGGCCACGATGCGGGCGATGACGTCGGTCGGTCCGCCGGCCGGATAGGCGACGACCATCTTGATGGGGCCGGACGGTTGCCACGCCTGCGCGAGGGCGGCGCGGGAGACGAAGGGCGCGGCCAGCAGGCCGGCGCCGAACAGGCGACGATTGATCATGACGACATGGTTCCTATGCGTGTGAAATGACGATCTTGCCGAAATGGTTCTGGCTCTTGAGGTGCTGGTAGGCGGCCTTCGCCTCGGCGAAGGGGAACACCTTGTCGATGACGGGCTTGAGCTTTGCCGTCTCGATGGCGCGGTTCATCGCCTCGAACATCTGCGTGCTGCCGACATAGATGCCCTGGAGCCGGAGGTTGCGGCGCAGGATCGGCATCGGGTCGAGCGTCGACATGCCGGAGAGCAGCCCGATCACGCCGATCGTGCCGCCGATGCGCGTGGCCATGAAGGAGCGCGGCAGCGTGCCTGCGCCGCCCACCTCGACGGTGATGTCTGCACCGCGGCCGCCGGTCAGCTTCAAGGTCTCCTCGTGCCAGTCGGGCGTCGCCTTGTAGTCGATCACCGCCTCGGCGCCCATTTTCTTGAGGCGCTCGGCCTTGGCCGCGACGCTCGACGTGCCGATCACGCGCGCGCCGAACATCCTGGCGAACTGCAGCGCGAAGATGGAGACGCCGCCGGTGCCCTGGATCTGCACCACGTCGCCCGCCTTGAGACGGCCGACCTCGACCAGCGCGTGCCAGGCGGTGACGGCGGCGCAGGGGAGCGTGGCGCCTTCCTCGTAGCTGAGATGCGCCGGCAGCTTCACGACGCCTTCCTCTTCCAGCACCGCGAGTTCGGTCAGCATGCCGTCGATCGCGCCGCCCATCGCCGAGGTGAAGGCGGCGTCATGGACCGTACCGCCGAACCAGCGCTGCATGAAGCAGCCGGCCACCCTGTCGCCGACCTTCACGCGCGTGGTGCCGGGCCCGACCGCGACGACTTCGCCCGCGCCGTCCGACAGCGGGATCAGGTCGGCCTTGGGCGCCGAGCGCGCATACTGCGCCTCGATGGTCAGCAGGTCGCGGTAGTTGAGCGAGGAGGCCTTCACCCTCACCAGCACCTGGCGCGGGCCCGGCGTCGGATCGGGCCGCTCGGCGGGCTTCAGCGAGTCGATGCCCTTCGGCGAGGGGATTACGTAGCACTTCATTTGCCGGCACCCTTCAGCTCGATGATGGTCTTGGCCATGACCGCCTCCTGGTCCCACGGGAACAGGATCCAGGTGTCCTGGCTCACCTC
>CAYRBQ010000659.1:0-2628 GCA_964422305.1 uncultured Reyranella sp.
CCACCACCTTGGTCGTGAGGCCGAGGGCATCGCGCACGGCGATGGTGCCACAGATGCCCGAGCCGAGCCCGATCGGCACATAGACCGTGTCGAGCGCAGGCGCGGCCCTGAAGAACTCGAGCGCATAGGTCGCCACGCCGCGCACCAGGTCGCGGTGGAACGACGGCACCATGGCGAGCCCGCGCTCCTTGGCGAGCCGCTTCGCCGTCTCCTTGGCGGCGTCGAAATCGTGGCCGGCTTCGACCAGCTCGGCGCCGAACGCGCGCATCGCCGCATTCTTCTCGACCGAGTTGCCGTGCGGCACGACGATGGTGGCCGCGATACCCGCTCTGGCGGCCGCCAGGGCGATGCTTTGCCCGTGATTGCCGCGCGTCGCCGAGACGACGCCTTTGACCTCCGACCGCTCGCGCTTCAGCCGCTCCATGTAGACCAAGCCACCGCGGACCTTGAAGGCGCCGGTCGGCGTGTGATTCTCGTGCTTGACCCAGATCTCGCAACCCGTGCGTCGTGCGAGGAGCGGCCATGCATACTGTGCGGTGGGCGGCATCGCTGCATGAACGAGGGCGGCCGCGTCTTCGACGTCCTGGAGAGACAACATGCCGGGACTTTGGGCTAAGATGCCGGTCATTCCAACCGGAGTAGGTAATGCCCGTTCTGCCGCGTGCGCTTGAGATCCAGGGTGAGATCGCTGCCATCCGTCGTGACATCCATGCCCATCCCGAGCTCGCGTTCGAGGAGACCAGGACGTCCGACATCGTCGCGGCCAAGCTGCAGGAATGGGGCATCGAGGTGACCCGGGGGCTCGGCAAGACTGGCGTGGTCGGCACCTTGCGCAAGGGCAACTCGGTGAAATCGATCGGCCTGCGCGCCGACATGGACTGCCTGCCGATGGACGAGACCAACGATTTCGAGCATCGCTCGCGGAATCCCGGCCGCATGCATGCCTGCGGCCATGATGGCCACACCGCCATGCTGCTGGGGGCGGCAAAAATGCTCAGCGAGACGCGGAACTTCGAAGGGGCGGTCCACTTTATCTTCCAGCCGGCCGAAGAGGGGGGCGGCGGCGCCAAGGTCATGATCGAGGACGGCCTGTTCGAGAAGTTCCCCTGCGACGCGGTGTTCGCCATCCACAACAAGCCCGGCATCCCGGTCGGCCACATCGTGACAAAGGGCGGCCCGCTGCTGGCAGCCGCTGACCGCTGGGACATTCGCATCACCGGCCGCGGCGGACATGCCGCGCATCCGCATCTCACGCTCGATCCGATGGTGGTCGGCGCCAACATCGTGCTGGCCCTGCAGACCATCGTCAGCCGCAACGTCGACCCGATCGATTCGGGCGTCGTGACGGTCGGCTTCTTCAAGGCGGGCTCCGCCTACAACGTGATTCCGGGCGACGCGCATATCGGCGGCACGACGCGCACGACGACGCCCGAGAACCGCGCCATGATCGCGCGGCGCATCGACGAGATCTGCGAGGGGGCGGCCAGGATGCACGGCGTCGAGATCGAGGTCACCCACATGCCGGGCTATCCGCCGACCGTGAACGACGTCGACCAGGCGCGCTTCGCCATCGACGTCGCGGCCGGCGTCTGCGGCGAGCATGCGGTGAGGGACAATGCGCGACCCAGCATGGGCGCCGAGGACTTCTCCTACATGCTGGAAAAGGTGCCGGGAGCCATGGTGTGGCTGGGCAACGGCGGCGGCGACGCCAGCGGGCGCGGCGCCGTCAGCCTCCACAACTCGCGCTACGACTTCAACGACATGGCCATCCCGTTCGGCTCGAGCTTCTTCGTGCGCACCGTCGAGCGCTTCCTCGGCGACCAGAAGGGCTGACGGGCAGGGCGGCCGGCCGCAATGGAATTCTTCCGCGTCTACGGCCGGGTGATCGGGCTGTTGCGCGCCGAGCGCGGCCTCGCGATCGGGCTGGCGCTCGCCAACATCGCCGTCGCCGCCCTACAGTTCTACGAGCCCGTACTGTTCGGCAAGGTCGTCGACCTGCTGTCGACGGCACGCAACAAGCCGGAAAGCGAGCTGTGGAGCGAGGCCGTCGACCTCCTGATCCTGTGGGCTGCGGTGGGCCTGGGCGGCATCGCGGCCAACATCGTGGTCTCGCTCCAGGCCGACCGCATGGCGCATCGCCGCCGCCTCGGCGCCATGGCGACCTTCTTCGAGCACGTGCTGGTGCTGCCCTTCGCCTTCCACCACGGGCAGCATTCCGGCCGCCTGCTCAAGGTCATGCTGACCGGCGTCGATCACCTGTTCGGCATCTGGCTGTCGTTCTTCCGCGAGAACCTCGCGACCTTCGTGGCGCTGTTCATCATGCTGCCGCTCAGCCTGTTCATGAACTGGCGGCTCGGCCTGCTGCTGATCGTCCTGATCGTCTTCTTCGCGATCTCCAACGCCTGGATCGTCGGCAAGACCGACCGGCTGCAGCAGCAGGTCGAGGACCGGCACAGCGAACTCGCCAGCCGGGCCGGCGACGCGCTGGGCAACATCCATCTCATCCAGAGCTTCGTGCGGCTGGGCGCCGAGGCGGGCGAGATGCACCGCATCATGCGCGAGACGCTGGCGGCGCAGTTCCCCGTGCTGAACTGGTGGGCGCTGCTGTCGGTCCTGACGCGCGCCGCC
>CAYRBQ010000660.1:0-2619 GCA_964422305.1 uncultured Reyranella sp.
TGGCGAGCGCGTGGGCCATGATGATGCCGGGGTTGGCGAGCAGGCCGCCCCAGTTGCCCGAATGATGGCCGCCCTCGCGCATCGTGAGCTTGAGGTTGAAGTTCAGGGTGCCGCGCGTGCCGCCGAAGATGGTCGGGCGACGATGGTCGAGCCGCGGCCCGTCCGAACCGATCAGCGCGTCGGCCTTGAGGGCCGCCTTGTTGGCCTTGCAGAAATCGCCGAGGCCCGGCGAGCCGGTCTCCTCGCCGGTCTCGATCAGGATGGTCGAGTTGAAGCCCAGCGAGCCGCGCTCCTGCAGCACGCAGGCGAGAGCGGCGATATTGATCGTGTGCTGGCCCTTGTTGTCGGCCGTCCCTCGGCCGTACATCTTCTCGCCCTCGATCACTATCTTCCAGGGCGACAGGCCCTGCCGCCACTGGTCGTCCTGGCCGCGGATCACGTCGCCGTGGCCGTAGGTCAGCACCGTCGGCTTGGCGGGGTCCTCGACCCGGCGCGCGATCAGGAACGGCCCGTATTCCTGGCGCGGGTTGGGCAGCACCTGGCACTCGTAGCCGAGCTTCTCGAGCGACCGGCTCATCTCGCCCGAGACGTACTCCTGAAGCGCCGGCATGGAGTCGGTCTCCTGGCTGGTCGTGGGGATGCCCACCCGCCGCTGCAGCTCCTCGAGGAAGCCGCCATCGTCGAAGTATTTCTCTGCGCGGGCGATCGCCCCATCCCGTGTGCCGGTCATGCTTTCCCTTGCCGTGTTTCGCCGCCACGATAGCAAAACGGGACCGCCGGGAGGGACAGAATGCTGACATCGGGCCGCGTCGTTTTCACCGAGATGGAGGAGGTCCGCTACGGCAAGCCGGCGGCCGAGGCGCTGGCCGAGCTGGTCGCCGCCCGCGGCGCCGAGCGCGCCTTCCTGATGGTGAGCGGCACGCTGAACCGAGAGACCGACGAGGTCGAGAAGGTCCGGCGCGCGCTCGGCAACAAGTGTGTCGGCGTCTTCGACAAGATGCCCGCCCACTCGCCGCGCTCGGCCATCGTCGCTGCCGCCAACCAGGCGCGCGCGGCCAAGGCCGACCTGATCGTCACCCTGGGCGGCGGCTCTATCACCGACGGCGCCAAGGCCGTCCAGCTCTGCCTCGCCAACGACGTTTCCTCCGTCGAGGACATGGACCGCATCCGCGGCAACGCCGTCTTCAAGCCGCCGACGGTGCGGCAGATCTCGATCCCCACCACCCTCTCGGCCGGCGAGTTCTCGGGCAGCGCCGGCGTCACCAACGAGGCCACCAAGGTGAAGGAGATGTACCGCCATCCGCTGGCCATCCCGCAGGCCGTGATCCTCGATCCCGAGATCACGCGCCACACGCCGATGTGGCTCTTCCTCTCGACCGGCATCCGCGCCGTCGACCATTGCGTCGAGGGCGTGTGCTCCAACGAGTCGACGGAGTTCACCAACGCGACCTCGCTCCATGCGCTATCGCTGCTGGCGCGCGGCCTGCCGCGGGTGAAAGCCGACCCGACCGACATGAAGGCGCGCCTCGACTGCCAGCAGGGCTCGTGGCTTTCGATGGGCGGCATCGCGGCCGGCGTCCCGATGGGCGCCAGCCACGGCATCGGCTACGTGCTGGGCGCGGTGTTCGACGTCCCGCACGGCCACACCTCCTGCATCATGCTGCCCTCGGTCATGCGCTGGAACAAATCGGCCAACGCCGACAAGCAGGCGATGATCGCCGCCGCCATGGGCGAGCCCGGCAAGGATGCGGGCGACGTGCTCGATCGATTCATCCGCGGCCTCGGCATGCCGAGGAGCCTGGGCGAGGTGAAGATCGGCCGCGAGCATTTCGACCGCATCGCCAAGCAGGCGATGGGCACGCCCTGGGTACCGCGCAACCCGCGGCCGATCCCGACGCCGGCCGAGGTGAAAGAAATACTGGAGCTGGCGGCCTAGCCGGCTGCCGTCGTCAATCCCATTTGCGCTCCAGGAATCGCAGGATGTCGGCCCCGAACTGGTCGGGCGCCTGCAGCATGGAGAAGTGGCTGACCTCGGGCTGCAGCAAGAGCCCGGCGTTCGGAATCTCCCGCGCCATGAACTCGGTGTTCTCCCGCTTGATCGCCTCGTCGTGGTCGGCGTCGACGATCCAGGTACGCACCTTGATGCCGGACAGGTCCGCCGCGGTCCAGTTCGGCTGGGTCGCCCACATGGTGCTGATCTCCTCAACGAACTTCTTGTAGTCGCGTGGCGTCGCCGACAACGACTCGTACTCCTTCTGGGCCCGCGCAATGAAAGCCGTGAAAACCGGGCTTTTCTCCACGTCCTTGACACCGCTGGGATCGGAGTTCGCTGCGAAGGCGAACAGCCGCGAGACACGGTTCGGATGGTTCATCGCCAGGCTGAGTCCGATGATGGCCCCGTCGCTCCAGCCCACGATGGCCGTCTGCGGAATCCCGAGGAAATCCATCAGGCCGATCACGTCCGACGCCATCAGGGAATAGCCGTACGGCCTGCCGTCGCGCGTGCTGCGCCCATGGCCCCGACTGTCCATCACGACGATGCGGTGGCTGCGCGCCAGCATCGGAACCTGGTGGCCCCAATAGTCGGAATTCGCGAGGCCTCCATGCAGCAGGATCACC
>CAYRBQ010000661.1:0-2615 GCA_964422305.1 uncultured Reyranella sp.
GCGTGGCGTGCCCGACCTTCAGGCCGAGATCCCACAGCAGGTAGAGCATGAACTCGACGATCTGCTCGCCTCTAGGCGTCTGCTTGTAGGGCCGCAGGAACAGGAGATCGATGTCGGAAAGCGGCGCCAGCTCGCCGCGGCCGTAGCCGCCGGTCGCCACCACACCCAGCCGCTCGGCCGCGCTGGGATTGGCCGCGGGATAGGCGTGCCGGTCGGCGAAGTCGAACAGGACCCGGATGATCTGGTCCATCAGGTAGGAGGTCGCGACCAGGACCGCCGGGCCGTCGTTCTTCAGCGGGCCAGGCTCCTCGAAGCGCCGGCGGATCTCGGCCCGGCCCTTGGCCAGCGCGTCGCGCAGCAGCGCCAGGACCGGTGCGCGCGGCGGCTCGCCGCCGGTCGGCAGGTCCTCGACCAGGCCGGCAAGCGTCTCCTCGAGCGCGCGCCGCCGCACGATGGCGCGGCGGTCGGGAATCTGGTCGTAAGGCTTGGCCATCGGGGCGGAATACTACAGGGCGCCGGTGGCCTAAAGTAGGCCCCATGACCCAGCCCACCCTCGCGGTTTTCACCAAGAACCGTGTGAATCCGGCCTATGACGCAGCCCGGCTGGCCGCCGACCGGGTCGCCACCGCCGCCGGCGCGCGGATCCTGCACTACGTGCCGCAGACGCCGGACGACGTGGCCCAGCAGAAGGCGCTGGTCGCCGAGGCGCTGGCCCGGAAGCCCGACGGCGTGCTCTTCAACCCGACCGACGATGCGGCGATGGCGGAGGACGTGGCGAAGATCGCCGCCGCCGGCATCCCCGTCGTGACCTTCATCAACCGCGTGCCAGGCGACATCCTGACCTTCGTCGGCTCCGACGACATCAAGGTCGGCCGCACGATCGCGGAGGCCTTGGTCGCGGGCCTGGGCGGCAAAGGCAGGATCGTGGCCCTCGACGGCACCCCCAGCGCCCGCACCGCGCGCGATCGCACGGTGGGCCTGGAGCAGGCGCTGGCCCGGCATCCCGGCGTCGAGCTCGTGGGATCGAGGATCGGCTATCTGCAGCGGGCGCCGGCGCGCGCCGCAATGGCCGAGCTGCTGGCGGCGCATCCGCAGATCGACGGCGTCTGGACCGCCAACGACGTCATGGCCTTCGGCGCCCTCGACGCCCTGGACGCGGCCGGCCGCCGCGCGACGGTCGTCGGCATCAACGGCCTGCCCGAGGCGATCGAAAACATCGAACAGGGCACCATGCTGGCGAGCATCGACTTCAGCGCCTTCAACATCGCCGCCATAGCCGCGGACGCGATGCTGCGCCATCTCGACGGAAGGCCGGTGCCGGACGAGATCATGGTGCCGGCCGAGTTGATCGACCGTGCCAACTGCGGCCGCTGGAAGATGCCCTTCGAGCAGCGGCCCATCCCGGCCTGGGACGATTTCGTGCGATAATGCCCGCCACCATGCTGAGAGCCCTGCTCGTCCTTGCGATCCTGCTCGGCGCCCCGGTGGCCCTGGCCCAGAGCGGCCGGCCCACGCCGCCGGCGCAGCCACCGGCGTCGAACCTGATCGATCTCAACAATGCCAGCCGAGACGATCTCATGAGTCTCGACGGCATCGGCGAGGTGCGGGCCGACGCGATCATCCGTGCGCGCCCGTTCAAGGCCAAGACCGAGCTGGTCGAACGCCGGCTGATCCCCGAGGCGCTCTACGAGAAGATTGCCGACAAGGTGATGGCGCGTCCGCCGCCAGCCCCGCCAGCGCCAGCCCGAACACCGCCACCGCCGCAACGCCGCACGTGATTGCCGACACGATCTACGCCCTGGGCACCCCGGCGCCTTCGCGCGCGCATCCCGGCGCCCTGTCGGTCATCCGTCTCAGCGGCCCGCGCGCGCCCGACGCGTTGATCTTCCTGACCGAGCCCAAGGCGTTCGAGCGCGGCCACTCGGCACGCGATCCGTCACTGCCCGAGCCGCGCCGCATGGTGTTGCGCAGCCTGCTCGATCCGTTGAGCGGCGAGGCGATCGATCGCGGCCTCGCCGTCTGGTTCGAGGCCCCCAACAGCGAGACCGGCGAGATGATGGTCGAGCTGCACCTGCACGGCGGCCGTGCCGTGGTCGGTGCCGCCCTCGAGGCGATCGGGAAGCTCGGCTTCTGCCGTGTCGCCGAGCCCGGCGAGTTCACGCGTCGCGCCTTCGAGCACGGCAAGCTCGACCTCACCGAAGCCGAAGCCATCGCCGATCTGGTCGCGGCCGAAACCGCGGCCCAACGGCGCCTGGCGCTGGCCCAGATGGATGGCGCGCTCCACCGGCTCTACGAGGACTGGCGTACCGTGGGCCTGCGCGCGCTCGCCCATCTCGAGGCCGCCATCGACTTCCCCGACGAGGATCTGCCCACGGGCCTCGCCGACGAGGTGAGGACGGGCGTGAACCGGCTTCGCCGCGAGATCGCCACCCATCTCGCCGACCGCCGCGGCGAGCGTCTGCGCGAGGGCCTCAGTATCGCGATCATCGGTCCGCCCAATGCCGGCAAGTCCTCGCTGCTCAACATGCTGGCGCGGCGCGACGCAGCCATCGTATCGGAGGCCGCCGGCACGACACGCGACGTGATCGAGGTCCATCTCGATCTCGGCGGATGGC
>CAYRBQ010000662.1:0-2610 GCA_964422305.1 uncultured Reyranella sp.
ACTCCGCGCTGCGCGGCCTCGCCAAGCCCGCCAGGGGAACGCGGTTGTTCGCGCCGCGCACGGCGATCCGCACCAAGCTGCACTGGAGCGCCGGCGCCAACGTGCGCACCGGCATCGCCTACGGCCCGGCGTTCGGCATCGACGGAAGCACCGTGATGGTCGAGCGCGCCGACGGCACGCGCTATCGCGAGCACCTCGACGTCGGCGAGAATCCGCCCAACGGCGCCATCGTCTACTACTGGCTGGCCGAGGATGCCAAAGGGCCGGTGACGCTGACTTTCCGCGACTCCGCAGGCCGCAAGATCATCGCCTATGCAAGCGATGACGAGTCGCTCGCCAAGCCGCGCCGGCCGGGCAGCACGGCCGGGCTGCACCGCTTCGTCTGGGACATGAAATATCCCGGGCCGACCAAGATCGACTATGCGCTGGCGCCGGCGCGGCCGACACCGCTGGTGCCCGACCCGGAGAACCCGCCAGGCCCGACCGTGGTTCCCGGCAGCTACGGCGTCGAGCTGAGCGTCGGCGGCCACGACAAGGGCAAGAACAAGTCGAAGGCCAAGGCGAAGCCCGCGAACCTGTCGGCGACCTTCAGCGTGGTGAAGGATCCGCGCCTGCCGACCACACAGGACGAATACGTCGCCCAGTTCGCGCTGCACAAGGAGCTCGTGGCGTCGCTCTCGAAGCTGAAGGAAGCGTTGAACCGGCTGCGCCGGGTCAAGCGCCGGCTCGTCGAAACCACGCAGCACATCGACAAGGGCGGACGCGCGCTACGCAGCCGCGCCGCCGCGATCGAGAAGAAGCTCTCGGCGATCGAGGCGATCATGGTCGATCCGCAGCGCAAGTCGGTTCGCGACGTGCTGCGCAATCCGGCAGGGCTGAACGACACGCTGTTCGACATGATCGCCATGGCGACCACCGCCGACCGGCCGCCGACCAGCCAGACCGTCGCTGTGTCGCGCGAGGTCATGGCCAAGGTCGACCAGCAGGTCGCCGCGTTCGAGGCCGTGGTGGCCAAGGACATCAAGCCGTTCAACGTCCTGCTGACCAAGGCCCGCATCAGCCACGTCGCTGCCTAGGGACATGTCGATGCTGCGTCAGCCCGCTGGCTTCTGGGGCCTGTTCGTCACCGACCTGTTCGTGCGGGCGGCCTACCAGATGGCCAAGAGCCCGGTGCTGCCGATCCTCGCGGCGAGCCTCGGCGCCAACAAGCTGATGATCGGCACCATCGTCGGCGTCTCGACGCTGACCGGCACGGTGTTCAAGCCGATCGTCGGCATGCTGTCGGACCGCTACGGGCGGCGCCTCTTCTTCTTCGCGGCGCTGCTGCTGTTCGCGGGCTTCCCCTTTCTCTACCGGTTCGTGCAGACGCCCGACCAGCTCGTCTGGCTGCGCGTGCTGCATGGCACGGCGACGGCCATCTTCGGGCCGGTGACGCTCGCCGTGGTGATGGAGATGTCGGTCCAGAGCCGCGGCGCGCGGCTCGGCCTTTTCGAGATGGCGCGCGGCAGCGGCCACCTGATCGCGCCGGCGATTGGCGGCTTCATTCTCGCCTGGAGCTCGCCGGAGACGGTGTTCACGGTGGTCGGCTTGCTGAGCTGCGCCGCCTTGGTGCCGGCGCTGTTCGTACGCTTCGACGAGACGAAGCGGGGAGCCGTCGACCGCACCGGCTTCCTCGCCGACCTGGTCGACGGCCTGAGGCACGCGGCGACGCGCCGCGAGCTGTGGTTCGTCGGCGTGCTCGAGTTCGCGATCTACGGCTCGATCTACTCGCTCAAGGCCTTCCTGCCGATCTTCGCCCTCGATGCCGGCTACGGCGTCTGGGCGGCGGGCCTGTTCTTCACCTTCCAGGAGGCGACGCATCTGCTGGTGCGACCGTTCGGCGGCCGGCTGGGCGACCGTCGCGGCTACGCGCCCGCCATCGCCCTCGGCCTGGCGGCGATCGGCGCGGCGCTGGTGGCACTTCCCTCGGCGCCGACGGCGAGCGTGCTGCTGGCCCTCGCAATCGTGGTCGGCATCGGCCAGGGGCTGACCTTTCCGTCGACGGTCGCGCTGATCGGCAACCGCATCGCCGCCGACCATATCGGCATGGGGCTGGGCTTCTACGGCGCCCTGCGCAATCTCGGCAAGGTGGCAGGGCCGGTCATCGTCGGTGCGCTGCTCCAGGCCTTCGCCGCCAAGCTGGTGTTTCCCGGCCTCGGCGTCGCGGCCCTGCTGGTCGCCGCCACGCTGTTCGTGGTGACGACGACACGCCGCGGCGGCGTTCAGATGCCCTGACGGGTCCCTTGGCGGGCGGCCTCGTACTCGCAGGCGGTACGCTCGATCAGCTCCGCCACCGAGGGCACGTCGGCCACGCCGGACACCGAATGGCCGGCGCTCCAGATGTCCTTCCAGCGTTTGGCATCGGGCTTCTCGCGCTCGGCGGCGTTGATGTCCTTGGCGATGTCGATGCTGCCCCGTACCGGGAGGTTGTCGGGATCGAGGCCGGCCGCGGCGATCGACGGCCTGAGCATGTTGGTCTCCAGCCCGGTGAAGGCGCGGGTCAGCAGGACGTCGTCGAGCCGGCTGCCGACCAGCATCTGCTTGTAGGCATCCTTGGCGAGGCTCTCGCGC
>CAYRBQ010000663.1:0-2586 GCA_964422305.1 uncultured Reyranella sp.
CGGCATGCTGGCGGCGCGTGCCTACGGGCTCACCATCCTCGACGGCGTCTACAACGACATCAAGGACGAGGCGGGCTTCCGCGCCGCCTGCCAGCAGGGCCTGGAGATGGGCTTCGACGGCAAGACGCTGATCCATCCCAGCCAGGTCGAGCCGTGCAACGAGGTCTTCGCGCCGTCGTCGTCCGAGCTTGAGATGGCAGGCAGGATCGTGTCCGCCTTCAAGCAGGCGCAGGCCGAGGGCAAGGGCGTGGTCACGGTCGACGGCCGCATGATCGAGAACCTGCATGTCGAGCAGGCCGAGCGCGCGCTGGCGCTCGCCGCCGCGATCCGCGAGCTCCAGGAAACGGCATAAGGACTCGGCGCATGACCTCCAAGAGCACGACCAGCCAGAGCAAGACGAGCGCCGGCAACTTCTTCGAGGATTTCCGCGTCGGCCAGGAGATCCGTCACGCCACGCCACGCACGCTGACCGAGGCGGATGCGGCGCTGAACGTCGCGCTCTACGGCTCGCGCTTCGCGATCAACTCCTCGGACGAGTTCGCCCGCAGCCTCGGACTGCCGCGGGCGCCGCTCGACGACCTGCTCGTGTTCCACGTCGTGATCGGCAAGACCGTACCCGACATCTCGCTGAACGCGGTGGCCAACCTGGGCTACGCCGAGTTCCGCTGGGGCGTGCCGGTCTATCCCGGCGACACGCTGTCGGCGCACTCCAAGGTGCTGGGCCTGCGCGAGAACTCCAACAAGACCAGCGGCGTCGTCTGGGTGCGGTCCACCGGCACGAACCAGAAGGGCGAGATGGTGCTCGACTATGTGCGCTGGGTGATGGTGCACAAGCGCGATCCCGCGGCCGCGGTGCCGGAAGCCGTCGTGCCGAAGACGGCGCCCTCGGTCGCGCCGGCCGACCTGATCGTGCCGGCGGGACTTTCGCTTAAGGGCTACGACGATGTCGCCGCGGGCTCGCCCTATCGCTGGGAGGACTACGCAGTGGGCGAGCGTATCGACCATGTGAGCGGCATCACCCTCGAGGACTCCGACCACATGTTCTCGACGCGGCTCTACCAGAACACGGCGCGCGTCCATTTCGATGCCTTCATGGGCAGGACCACGCGTTTCGGCCGGCGTCTCGCCTATGGCGGCCACGTGATCTCGCTGGCGCGTGCGCTCTCCTTCAACGGGCTCGGCAACGGCTTCCGCGTCGCCGCGATCAACGCCGGCAGCCACGTCGCGCCGACCTTCGGCGGCGACACGATCTATGCCTGGTCGGAGGTGCTGGAGACGGCGCCGCTGCCGGGTCGCGCGGATGTCGGTGCGTTGCGAATGAGAAGCATTGCCGCCAAGGATTGCCCTTGCGGCGAGTGGCCGGGCAAGGGCGCGGACGGCAAGTATCATTCCGCCGTCGTGCTCGACCTCGACTATTGGCTGCTGCTGCCACGCCGCAGCGCGTGAGGGCTGCTCGATAGGCGGATTTTCGCTGGAGAATCCGGGGCTTACAGAGCGTGCAAGGCCGACATTCGTTGACTTGAAGCCGTGCCACGCTAAAAAAGCGCAGCCGTTCAAGGCATATCGAGGTCCCCACGCGATGAGCGTTGCCAATCGGCCGACCAGTCGGCCGCTCTCCCCGCATCTGCAAGTCTATCGACTGCCGTTCCTGGCGAACCTTTCGATCCTGCATCGCGCCACCGGCATCGCGCTGGCGGTCGGGGTGCTCTATCTCGCGACCTGGGTGGTGTTCGCGGCGGGCAGCGAAGCGACCTACGCGAAGTTCCAGGCCTTCAACGGCTCGATCGTCGGCCGTTTCGTGCTGGGCGGCTGGCTCTTCTCGCTCTTCTTCCACCTGTTCAACGGCATCCGGCATCTCTTCTGGGATGTGGGCTACGGCTTCGAGGTCAAGGATTCCGAGCGCAGCGGCTGGATCGTCGTGGCGGCATGCATCATCGCGACGGCGGCCTCGTGGGTCGTCGGCCTGCGGCTGGTCTAGAGGAGCGGCCCATGGATCTCCGCACTCCCCTCAACCGCGCCCGCGGCCTCGGCTCCGCCAAGGAAGGCGTTCACCACTGGTGGGCGCAGCGCCTGACGGCCGTCGCGCTCATTCCGCTCGTCGTGTGGTTCGCCATCTCGCTCGTCATGCTGAGCGGCGCCGACTACGCCATCGTCCGCGCCTGGATCGGCTCGCCGATCGTCATGGTGCTGCTGATCCTGACGATCGTGATCGGGCTGCATCACGGCCAGCTCGGCATGCAGGTCGTGATCGAGGACTACGTTCACAACGAGGGCGTGAAGTTGGCGCTGATCATCGGCATCAGGTTCGTCGCGGTGTTCTTCGGGCTGGCGGCCACGGTCGCCATCCTGCGTATCGGATTCGGAGGCTGAGCATGGCCGAGGCAGGCAAGACCAGCGGCGCGGCAGCCGGCACCTTCTCGATCGGCGGCAATGCCTACAAGATCATCGACCACGAATACGACGTGGTGATCGTCGGCGCCGGCGGTGCGGGGCTGCGCGCCACCTTCGGCATGGCCAACAAGGGCTTCAAGACGGCCTGCATCACCAAGGTCTTCCCGACGCGCAGCCACACCGTGGCGGCGCAGG
>CAYRBQ010000664.1:0-2586 GCA_964422305.1 uncultured Reyranella sp.
GCAGCTTCCGCACCGAGTTCGACCATCTGCAGGAACTGGCTGGCCGGACCGCCGACCGCATCGTCGAGGAAACGAAGAAGCGCGCAGCCGCCTGACCTGTGTCTGGCAGTCACAAGGCAGTGAGGCCGCCGGCCACCACCTTCCGGCGATAGGCCCGCCGCCACATACTTCTCCCGTGGAATGGGTCCACGGGAGTCATGTTCATGTTCAACAGACGGTCTCTGATGGTGGGGGGCCTGGTGATGGCCGCCGCTCCGTCACTGGCCCGCGTCGCGATGGCCCAGGCTGGGCGTCCGACGCTGGTGTTCGTCGGCCACGAGCTTTGAGGCGGCTGCAAGATCTGGCGTGCCCAGTCCGAGCCTGATTTCCTCAAGTCCGACGCTTTCAGGAAACTCGACTATCAAGTCGTGTATCCCGCCAACGCCGAACTCGTTGCAGTGGAAGCGAGCTGGCCGGTCGCGGCACGCCCCATCCGCACGGCCTTCCTCGAAAGCGACGAGGGCAAGAGTCGGCCGACCGCGACTCCACGCTTCATCCTCTTCCAGGACGGCAAGGTCCTCCTGACCGTGACCGGCAATGCCGGCTGGAAGGAGAAGATGTGGCCCAGAATCCAGGAAGCGACGGCAACCAAGGCGTAGTTTTCGCGGGCGCCGGCTTGCTTCATATTGCCCTCGTGGAACCTGTCCACGAGGGGGATTCTGGCGATGAAGAGACGGAACCTGTTCGCGGGAGGCGCGGCCCTGGTTGCTGCGCCGATTTTCGTTCGTGCCGCGACGGCCCAAACCGCCACACCGGCAACCAAACCGCCGGCCAAACCGATGCTGATCTTCGCCGGCGACGAGACGTCGGAGGCCTGCAAGGTCTGGCGCAGGCAGTGGGAGCCGATGTTCCGGCAGTCCGCCGCCTTCCAGAAGCTCGACTACCGCGTCGTCTTCACCAGGACGCCGGCCCTGCTGCTGAAGCCCGCGAGCTGGCCCGCCGATCTGCGGTGGGTGCTCGACGCCTTCCTGATGAGCCAGGTCGGCGTGGAACAGGGGGCGGAAACGCCGCGTTTCTTCCTCGTGCAGAACGGCCAGATCACCTTCACGGCCGTCGGCAACAATGCCTGGCGGGACGTCATGTTCCCGACGCTGCTGGATGTGACCAACACCCGGGCGTAGACTTCCAGTCCAACCGGACCCATTGGGCGGTCGCGTATGGCTCTCGATCTTCTCCTTCCCGGCGCCCCGCTGGGAAGGTGGCCTCAGGCGCCTGTGAAGGCGCCGAGCCGGAGGGGGCCACAGGCGAGGCTTTGTCGAAGCGTATGACCCCCTTCGCCCTCGTATGACGAGGGCACTTCCCCCGCTACGCGGGGGCAGAGAAGATCCAAATAGGTGACTGCCCTGGGGCAACGCCGGGAGGTTCTGCGATGGCCAACGATCTCTTGAAGCGTCAGCTCGGCTCCTATGCGTCGGTGCACCGCGATTGGCGGAACAAGGCCACCCACTTCGTCGGCATTCCCGTCATCATCTTCTCCCTGCTGCTTCTCTTCTCGCTGTGGCGGTTCGAGATCGGCGGCCGCGAGTGGACGGTGTCGCTCGCACTCGGCATCGTCGCGGTCCTCGGCTGGATGGCACTCGACCTCGGCGTCGGCATCATCATGGGTATCCTCATGGCGCCGGCCTGGTATGCCGCCGAGGCTTTCGCGGGCGCACTGGGCGGACCTTCCGCGGTCTGGACCGCTTTCACGGCCCTGTTCGTGGGCGGCTGGGTCCTGCAGTTCCTGGGCCACCACTACGAAGGCAAGCGGCCGGCCCTCATCGACAACATCTTCCAGGGCTTCATCGGGCCGATGTTCCTGGTGGCCGAGGCCCTGGTCGTCATGGGGCGGCGTGGCGATCTCGCCGGTGCCATGGGCGAAGGCCGTGTCACGGTCCGGTGAGCAGGGTTGATTTGCCGTCGCGCCGCAGCGCGCCCAAATTAAAATGGGGCGTAACAGGAGTTGGACGATGCTGATCAGGAGGCAAAAGAAGGGCTGGGAACTGCCCGAATCGAAGGTAACGCCCGAGAGCAGCTATGCGCAGCGGCGCGATCTGGTGCGCGCCATGGGGCTGGGTGCGGCGACCCTGGCACTGCCCGGCACGGTGCTGGCGCAGGACAAGAATGCCGATCCCTCGGCCAAGCTCTATCCGGCCAAGCGCAACGACCGCTACGGCGTTCCCACCCCGATGACCGCGGAGCGGCAGGCGACGACCTACAACAACTTCTACGAGTTCGGCACCGACAAGAGCATCTGGCGCGACGCCCAGAAGCTCGAGGTCCGGCCCTGGACGATCAAGATCGGCGGCATGGTCGAGAAGCCGTTCGAGGTCGACATCGACACGCTGCTGGCGGCGATGCCGATCGAGGAGCGCGTCTATCGCCACCGCTGCGTCGAGACCTGGTCGATGATCGTGCCGTGGAGCGGCTTTGCCGTGCGCTCGCTCGTCGAGTTCTGCAAGCCGCTCGGCAGCGCCAAGTTCATGGTGATGAAGACGCTCAGCAAGCCGTCGGTGATGCGCGAGCAGCGCGACCTGCTCTATCCGTGGCCCTACACCGAGGGCCTGG
>CAYRBQ010000665.1:0-419 GCA_964422305.1 uncultured Reyranella sp.
GCCGCGGCAACGACCTCGATGTCAACGTGCTGAAGGGCAAGCAGCTCACCAACATCCGCGCCGCCGGCAAGGACGAGGCCGTGCGCCTCACGCCGCCGCGCAAGATGAGCCTCGAACAGGCGATCGCCTACATCGAGGAGGACGAGCTGGTGGAGATCACCCCGAAGTCGATCCGGCTGCGCAAGCGCTTCCTCAATGCCGAGGATCGCAAGCGGGCCAAGAAACTGGCCGCAGCGGCCGCGGAGTAAGACGAAGAGATGAGCGGAAGGAACGTGGATTTCGGCGACCGTCTGGAGACGGCCGCCGCGGCCAAGCAGGCGCTGCTCGAGAAGGCCCGGGCCAAGGCAAACGATCCGGAACTGGCGAAGCGGGCGGAAGAGCGCGCCGCGATCGCCGCCGCCCGCGAGGCGCGCGAGGCC
>CAYRBQ010000665.1:429-2582 GCA_964422305.1 uncultured Reyranella sp.
GTGGTGCGCCGGATTCGATCCACGTTTTCCAGCCAATCCACCGAAAAGCGCGCGAGGCCGAGCGCCGCGCCGTCCGCAGGGCCGAGCAGGAGCGCATCGCCGCCGAGCGTGCCGCCGAGCAGGAGCGAAAGGCGGCTGAAGCCGCCGCCGAAGCCGAGCGTATCCGCCAGGGCAAGCGCCCGGTGTCGCGTCCGGCGCTGTCGCCGGAGGAGGCGAAGGCCGCGCGCGACGCCCGCTACGCCGCCCGCAAGGCGCGCGTGAAGGGCCGCTAGAGCCTAGAGGCTGCCGCCGGTCAGCGACGCGCGCTGGCTGATTTCGATGTGATTGCCGTCCGGGTCGCAGACGAACGCGTAGCGCACCGTCTCGCCCAGCACGCGCGGCTCGCCGCCAGAGGCGCCGCCGCGCTTCAGGATGCCGTCGTATTCGGCCAGGCAATCCCACACCTGCACGGTCATGTAGCGATAGCCCGGCCCGCGCCACAGGCCGGCGGGGCCGGGCTCGACCTTGCCGCGCTCCGCCACCACCACCAGCGAATCGCCGCAGCGGTAGCGGCCCTCGCCGGCACGCTCGAACTGCATGGCCTCGGTCCAGAACCGGTCGTGCGCCGCGGGATCGTTGACCCGGAGCAGGATCGCGATGCCCTCGACGCCGTTCGCGCCCTTCGGAACGAGGGCGACGCGGTTGCCGTCGGGATCGGCGAGCTGCTGCGCCGAGGCCAGCCCCTCGCGTGCGATCTCGAGCCCCACGATCCCCGAAGGCGGCACGTCGGGGAGCGGCTCGCGCGCGTGGTTCATCTTCAGGATCGAGCCGTTCATGTGATGGCGATGCTGCTGCATGCCGCCGCCCAGCTTGCCCATGTGATCGTAGGGCAGGCCGACCGTCTGCTGCCAGAAGGCGAGCTGCTCGTCGCGCTTGCTGGAGAAGAGACCGATGTCGAGATGCTGTTTGGCGAGCTTCATGGGCCGATTGTCCGGCATCGGACGGCCTGAAACAATTATTACAAAGCCCGTTGGGACTCCGCCGCACAGCGAATCTAGAAGGGCGGTGGGTGAAGGGGTCGGCCGCTGGGGAGCGGCCGCCAACAATGTGGGAAGGGTTCACGATGATTCGCGCCATTGTCGGCACGGTCGCCGTGCTCGCGGGCTTTGCCGTCCTCGAGCGCTCGGTCGATGCCAGCACCGGTCACGCCGGTTCATGCACGCCAACCAGCGCCTATGCCTTGCTCCAGCGCGGCGAAGCCGTGCCGGTGCGGGCCGAGCCGACGCCGCAGGCCGTCACGATCGGCTCGCTGCAGGGCCGCAGCACGCTCAGGCCCGACCTGTCGCGCGCCATGGTCACCATGACGGGCAGCCAGGGCGGCTGGGCGCGCATCGCGCTCAACACGCAGTCGGACTACGTGGCCGACGGGGCGGCCGCGACGCAGCCTTACGGCTGGGTGCCCGCCGATCTGCTGACGGTGAATGCCCGCGTCGACGGCGACATCGGCGTCTACAACCAGCCCGGCCTGCTCGGCCGCCAGCTCGCGACCATCGAAGGCGACGACATGAAGTTCCGCGTGCTCGGCTGCCGCGGCGAGTGGCTGCACGTGATCAACGCGCGCCACGGCAGCGTGTGGATCGACAAATGGTGCGGCCGCGAGGACGGCTGCCGCAGCTAGGACGACTTTGGGAGGCGGCGATCCGGCATCTGGGGATTTGACGGATCGTCGCGGGACAGCAGAGAAGGCCTCGGGAACCAGTTCCCGGGGCCTTTTTGCTGCTCAGATCTTCAGTTCGCTGAAGAAGTCGTTGCCCTTGTCGTCGGTGACGATGAAGGCCGGGAAGTTCTCGACCTGGATGCGCCAGATCGCTTCCATGCCGAGCTCGGGATATTCGAGGACCTCGACCTTCCTGATGCAGTTCTTGGCCAGGATGGCAGCCGGCCCGCCGATCGAGCCGAGATAGAAGCCCTTGTGCTTCTTGCAGGCGTCGACGACGGCCTTGCTGCGATTGCCCTTGGCCAGCATGACCATCGAGCCGCCGTTGGCCTGGAACAGGTCGACGTAGGAATCCATGCGGCCGGCCGTGGTCGGCCCGAACGAGCCAGACGGCATGCCCTGCGGCGTCTTGGCCGGACCGGCGTAATAGACCGGGAACTGCTTGAAGTAGTCGGGC
>CAYRBQ010000666.1:0-2572 GCA_964422305.1 uncultured Reyranella sp.
ACGACGCCTGGAGCGACAATTGGGGCTTCGTGCCCTTCACCCAGGCCGAGATCGACCATGCCTCGAAAGCATTCGGGCCGGTGATCGTGCCGGAGCTCGCGGTCTTCGTGGAGGTCGACGACGAGGCCGTGGCCTTCATCGTGGCGCTCACCAACCTCAACGAGGCGATCGTCGACTTCGACGGCAAGCTCGGCCCCTGGAAGCTCGTGAAGCTGCTGATGCGCATGAAGCTGCTGGGCGTCGGCAGCACCCGGGTGCCCCTGATGGGCGTGCGCAAGAAGTACCGCAACCACCCCCTGATGGGAGCCGGCCTCGCCATGATGGCGATCGACCAGCTCCGCCAGAACGGCAAGCGGCTGGGCAAGACCACGGCCGAGCTGGGCTGGATCCTCGAGGACAACAAGGCGACCAACAACATCATCCGCTCGGTCGGAGGGGTGCACTACAAGACGCACCGCATCTACGAGAAGTCGCTGGGGTGAGCACGCCGACCTCATCGGCCTTCGCACCCCTCGCCAATCGGTCGTTCCTGGCGATGTGGATCGCCAACCTGATGTCGAACATCGGCGGCTGGATGCAGACCACGGGCGCCGCCTGGGAGATGACCAGCCTCACCCAGGAGCCGATCTTCGTGGCCCTGCTGGCCGCCGCCGGCACCTTGCCGATGTTCCTGTTCTGCTTCTTCGCCGGCATCCTGGCCGACCGCTTCGACCGCCGCCGCTACATCATCGTCTGCCAGTTCTGGATGATGGCGGTGGCCGCGACGCTGGCGGTGTTGGCGTTCCTCGGCAAGCTCGACCACTGGAGCCTTCTGGCGCTCTCCTTCTGCATGGGGCTGGGCAACGCCATGAACGCCCCGGCCTGGCACGCCGTGGTGCCGGAGATCGTCTCGGGCCCGCAGCTCCGGCCGGCGATTGCGCTGAACAGCGCGGGCTTCAACCTCGCCCGGACCATCGGGCCGGTCATCGGCCAGCTCCTGCTAAGCCTGGTGGGCGTGTTCCTGCTCTTCGCGATCAACGCGCTCACCTACGTGGGCGTCGTCTTCGCCATGCGCGCCTGGAAGCGGCCGGCCGAGGCGCGCGCCGCCCAGCGCCGCGAGGGCTTCGCCGAGGCGGCCCGGGCAGGCATCGCCTTCGTACGTGGCTCGGCGGAGCTGCGGGCGATCTTCGCCCGCGGCCTCTGCTTCTTCGTTCCCGCGATCGCCATGGGAACGCTGCTGCCCGTGATCGGCCGGTTCGAGCTCGGCCTCGACGAGTTCGACTTCGGCATCCTCTACGGCGTGTTCGGGATCGGGGCGGTGGCGGCCGCCTTCGCCATGCCGACGGTGAACCGCCTCCTGGGTGCCGACCGCGCCAACATCTGGGCCATGGGCATCTCGGCGGCGACCACGATGGTGGCGGCGCTCGCCATGACGCCCTTCGTGGTCGGCGCCGTGGTCGCCATCAACGGCGCCTGCTGGATCACCGTAATCGCCAACAACGGTGCCTCGGTGCAGATGATCCTGCCCAACTACATGCGGGCTCGTGGCATGGCCGTACACCAGATGGTGTTCTTCGGCGCCATGGTGGCGGGCTCGCTGCTCTGGGGAAAGGTCGCCAACTTCTTCGACGTGCGCACCGCCCTCGTCGCCTCGGCGGTGGCGTTGGTGCCGCTCACTGTGCTCGCCGCCTCGATCAAGCTCCCGGGCTCGTCGCTGCCTCGCGTCTGACACCGTTGTGTGTTTTTTCCACCACAAGTGACGTGAAAATTTGCGTGATGGGGCAGATTCTTCTTGTAACCATGTCGATTAGTTGTAGATAGCAAACATCAAGACGCCCACGCACGTGCCGCTGGCCCATTGTGGTTACGCAACGACGGAAAGTGTTCTTTTTGGCAGTGCCGGCCAATTCGCTTTCGAGCGATGAGGGCCGGGTCCGGGAAGGAGCTTCTGATATGTTTGCTTACCGCGCGGGGCGTGCTCCCCGCTATTCTGTCATTTGCCCGGTAGTTTCAGGCCGGGCCGACCTGTTCGCCACGTCGCTCCTGCGGCTCGAGACCCCGTCGAGTATCGGCTGACGCACGCCGCCAGTTTCTGGCGCCGTCGTCCCATTTCGACTTTCCACCGAACAATCCGACTAAGTGACGGGGAACCCCCCAGCGATGACCGAGCGTATCTTTCGTTATCTCCGTGAGCAGCAGCCCGAGACGCCGTGCCTGGTGATCGACCTCGACGTGGTCGAGAACAACTACCGGCGCATGCGCGAGCTGCTGCCGGCGGCGCACATCTTCTACGCCGTGAAGGCGAACCCGGCCGCACAGGTGTTGGCTCGTCTAGGCACGGCGGGTTCCAAGTTCGACACGGCGAGCCGCGGCGAGATCGAGCTCGTGCAGGCCGCCGGCGTCGCGACCGACCGCATCTCCTTCGGCAACACCATCAAGAAGGAAAAGGACATCGCCTGGGCCTACCAGCAGGGCGTGCGCCTGTTCGCCTTCGACAGCGAGGCGGAGCTGCAGAAGCTCGTCCGCGTGGCGCCGGGTGCGCGCGTGTTCTGCCGCGTGCTGGTCGACTGCGGCGGCGCCGAGTGGCCGCTCA
>CAYRBQ010000667.1:0-2566 GCA_964422305.1 uncultured Reyranella sp.
GTGGATGGGCGGGAAGTAGAGCACGTCGAAGCCCATGGCGCGCACCCGCGGCAGGGCGGCGATGACGTCGTCGAACGTGCCGTGGCGCGCCGGATCGTCGGTCAGCGAGCGCGGGAAGAGCTCGTACCAGGCGGCGAACTCGGCCTGCGGCCGCTCGACGTCGACGGGGAAGGGACCGGCTTCGGCTCGGAAGCGGCGGGGCGCGAGGCCCGCCACGGCGGCACGCACGCGTTCGGCGGACAGCATCGCCACCGCCGCGTCGGGTGCGGCCTGCCGTGCCTGTCGTGCCAGCTCGCGCAGGCCGTCGTCGTCGAGGGCGTCGAGGAAGAGGGCGGCCTCCTCGCGCTCGACCGCGGTATCGACGCCGGCGCGGTGCTTGAGCTCCAGCCCGTGGATCAGGCTGCCCCACTCGTCGCGCCACGCCGCGACGGAGAAATAGTGGCGGCCGATCCGCGACGGCGTCAGCGTCGCCTGCCAGCGATCGTTGCCCAGCGGGACGAGCGGCACCGTGGCGGGCCTGCCGTCGCCCGAACCCGTCTCGCCTTCCTCCGCGCCGTCGTGCGGCCACCACACGATCTCCGCGGCGAGCTGATCGTGGCCGTCGGCGAAGATGTCGGCCTCGACCGCGAGGGGGCGGCCCACGATGTGCTTGGCGGCGAACGGCCCGCCCGACACGGTCGGCTGCACCTGGTCGATGACGATCGGGCTCTGGCGGGCGGCGTCCTTCGCGGCCTTCCGGGCGCCGGCCTTGCGGGGGACGGACACGATCGGGGCCGTCGGCGCGACATCGACCACGGCAACCTCCCCGGGCGCCAGCAGCTCCGGACATTTTCCCTGGAATGCGAGCGCGGCGCCGGCGCTCGGGGGCAGCGCGTCGCGCCAGCCGGACGTGGCGTGGGCCGTGCTGCCGGGATTGAACAGGATCGCCACCCCGTGGCCGGTGGCGTCGGCGCGCAGCAGCATCGTGAGCGGCGAGCCTGGACCGGTCAGCGCCCTGACGCCGCCGCGCAGCCGTCGTCCGGCCAGCCGGTCCGCCAAGGTGATTGCCGGAGCGAGCGCGCGGCTCGCCCGGCAGGGCGTCGCATCCGGCGTCGCACAGAGCGCCTCGCCGCCGACGAACAGGCCGTCGGTGGTGGCGGCCGCCAGGAGCAGGGACGTTGCCTCGGAGCCGGCGACGCCGACCACCGGCGCGAGCCGCGCCAGCGCCGCGCATTCCTCGGCGTACCAGGCGCCGCGCCCGTCCCACCACGAGGTCGAGGCGAAGACTGCCGCCGGCCGGCAGGCCGCGATCTCGTGATGGCGCGACCAGTCGAGTCCCGGCGTCCAGGCGAGCAGCGCCGCCGCGCCGCGGCGCGCCTCGGCCAGCGCCGGCAGGAACGAGGGCGGGAGGCCGGGCAGCCCGATCAGTCGGAAGGCGGCGACGCCGTCGCGTGCCAGCGCGTCGAGCCTCTGCGCCCACCAGCCGGCGGCCTGGGTCGCGCCCTCCGCCTGGAGATGCGCGGTCTCGGCGGCATCCGCCGCATGCCGCGGGTCGAGCGCGCTCAGCCCGTGCGAGACGCGGTAGGCGCCGGCGAGCGCGCGTGCCGACGGTCCGTCGGCGGCCAGGCGGTCGAGCACGACATCGATGCCCAAGGTCACGCCACGCCGCTCGCAGGCGCTGCGCAGCCGCCCGATCAGGGAGGCGGCGTCGAGTCTGGAGAAAGGGGATTGGTCGTGATCGCGGACAAGGCCCGACGACGTGGCGGCGAAGATCCCAGCGACGCAGAGATGCGAGAAGCCCTGGTCGGCCACGCGGGCGATCCGGGTTTCCAGCTCGGACAGTGTCGCTTCCGTGAGGCTGATGTGACGGATTTTGAACGAAAAGCCGCTGCTGCCCCCGACGACACCGCCGTCGCCCAGGCGACCGGTGCTCTTGTCATGCATGGGAAGACAACCCGCTGCGGCGGTGCAGGTTGCGTTCACTCACCCGGTCATGCGGATCAGTCGCCGGCGGCAACGGATGCCGCCGGAGGGGGCAGGGCGAGCCGCCCCGAATGCGTGCGTCGCAGGGCCGCGAACTCGCGCAACAGGTCCTTCTCTTGCGACACCTTCGATCGCGTTCCGCGGTCCAGCCGAGACAGTGCGGCCCTCAGGCCGGACACCGGCCGGCGCTGGCTTGTGACAATCAATTTGCTCGATGCGGTACTCATACGCGACGCTCCCGTTGGTTCCGTGACAACGGGGCGACTTTGCGATGGTTGCGGTGTCCGGTGGTTTCATCCAGCGGTGCAAGCCCGCAAGCTCCCCGCTTCTCGCGCGCCACTCGCGAACAGCTCCGGACCCACCCGGAATGCCCGCTCCGGCCCGTCGGTCGAGCGACGCCCGGCGAGGCGGGACGTGCCCCAGCCATGGGAACCTGGCGACCCCTGTGGTGTTGATGCCGTCCGTGACCGCTCCCCAGATAATCGCCTGCTCGATCGTCGTCGCCCTCATGATCCTGTTCGTCTGGAACAGGATTCGATACGACATCGCGGCGCTGCTGGGGCTGCTGGCCGGCGTGGCGACCGGCATCGTTCCCGTCGACAAA
>CAYRBQ010000668.1:0-2557 GCA_964422305.1 uncultured Reyranella sp.
TGCCCCCGCCCTTCCCGTCATCGCGCACGCCCGACTGGTTCATGCCCCACATCGGCGAGCCGCAGGCGGCCATCACGCGCTCCGGCACGATCTGGCCCAGGCAGCCGAACACCAGCATCGGCACGTAGTGGCCGATCAGCATGCGCGAGCCGCCCGGTGCGGGGAACTGCGGATTGACGATGCAGCCCGCCGGCGCCTTGAGCGTGATCGGCCGCCACGCGCCCTCGTTGTTCGGCAGGTTGGGGCTGGTGCAGACCTTCACCCCGTACATCGCCATGGCGTTGGTGTAGCAGAGCGCACAGTTGATGGCGCGATCGACCTGGCGGTCGGTGCCCGCGAAATCCATCCCGATCTCGTCGCCCTTGATGGTGAGCGCGAGCTTGATGGTGATCGGCTTGTCGAGCAGGCCGTCGGTCTTGAGCTCGCTGCGATAGGTGCCGTCGGGCAGCTCGCGGATCGCCGCGCGCATCGCCGTCTCGCAGCGGCCCTGGACCTCGCGCGCGAGGTCGGTGAGGTCGGGCAGGCCGTAGCTCTCCATCAGCACGCGCAGCCGGTCCTCCATCAGGTCGAGCGCCACGATCTGCGCATAGAGGTCGCCCATCGTCTGGTCTGGCGTGCGCACGTTCTTGCGGATGATGCCGACCAGCGTCTCGTCGGTCCTGCCGGCGGCGATCATCTTCATCGGCGGGATCTGCAGCCCCTCCTCGAAGACCTCCCGCGGCTCGGGACTCCTGATTTTGCCGCCGATGTCGGGCACGTGTGCGGTGGTGGCGCTGAACGCCACCAGCTTGCCGTCGCGGAAGATCGGCTTGGCGAGCGTCACGTCGGGCAGATGGCCGGTGCCCAGCCAGATGTCGTTGGTGATCAGCACGTCGCCCGGCTCCAGCTTGTCGGGCGGAAAGAAACGCAGGAAGTGCTTCACCGTCTCGGGCAAGGTGCCGATGAAGCTCGGGATGCTCTCGGAGGCCTGGACCAGCGACTGGCCGGTCGCGTCGGTGATGACACAGGAGAAGTCGTAGCTCTCGCGCACCAGGGTGGAGAATGAGGTGCGCACCATGGCGGCCGCGGCCTCGTCGACCATGGAGATGAGGCGCCGCCACAGGAGTTCGAGCTCGATGGGATCGAACGTGCGTGCCATCACACCGCCTCCGCCAGGATCGAGCCGTCGGGCAACAGCCGCGCCGTCGCGTTGGGCCCGACGATGAAGGTGCTCTCGTTTTCCTCGAACACCGCCGGGCCTTCGATCGCCACGCCGGGCTCGAGGGCGTAGCGGTCCCAGACCTGCGTCGCGAGCGTCTTGCCGGCGTCGGGGAAGAAGACGGGCCGCGTGCCCTTGCGCGCCGAGGCCGAGGGATGACGGGGCAGCTCCAGCGACCCGCCGCTGCCCGGCATCGGCGCACTGACCGAGAGCCGCAGCGCCACGAACTGGATGGCCGCCCCCGGCGGCACGCGCGCGAACAGCGCCTTATAGGCGGCCTCGAACGCCGTCTTCACCGACTCCGCATTCAAGGAGTCGGGCAGCACGACGGTGATCTCGCTGCCCTGGCCGATGTAGCGCATGTCGGCGAGACGCCGCGACGTTCGGCCGTCGGCCGTCGCGCCGGTGAGGCGCAACACTTCGAGAGCCTCTTTCTCGAGATTGGCGAAGATGCCATCGGCCGTCGAAAGGTCGGCGCCGGCCAGCGCGGTGTTGAAGCTCGCCACGCGGTCGACGCGTGCCGGCGCCATCAGCATGCCGATGGTGCTGCCGGCCCCCGCGCCGGGCGGACAGACGACGCGCGTCACGCCGAGCTTGCGCGCGACGTGCCAGGCATGGACGGGGCCCGCCCCGCCCGTCGCCAGCAGTGCATACTCCGCCGGAATGCGGCCGCGCTCGGCGATGGCCACGCGCGCAGCCCCCGCCATGTTCTCGTTCACCACGTCGTGCACGCCGAACGCAGCCCGATCGCCTTCGACCCCCAGCGACGTCGCGAGCCTGTCGAATGCCGCTTTCGTTGCAGCGCCGTCGATCTTCATCGCGCCGCCCAGGAAGAAGTCGGCGTTGAGGTAGCCCAGCGACAGGTCGGCATCGGTCACCGTGGCATCCTTGCCGCCGCGGCCGTAGCAGGCCGGGCCCGGCTGGGCGCCGCTGCTCTCCGGGCCGACGTTCAGGGTGCCCAGCTCGCTCTTGTGCGCGATCGAACCGCCACCGGCGCCGATCTCGATCAGCTCGACGGTGGCGATCTGGATCGGCAGGCCGGAGCCTCGCAGGAAGCGCTTCTCGCGTGCCGCCTCGAAGCCGTAGGCGACCAGCGGCTCGCCGTCGTCGACCAGCGCCAGCTTGGCCGTGGTGCCGCCCATGTCGAAAGCCAGCACGCGCTCCAGGCCGGCGTTGCGACCGAACCAGGCACCGGCCAACGCGCCGGCCGCCGGGCCGCTTTCCAGCAACTGCACCGGCGCACGCTTGGCTTCGCTGACATGGGTGAGGCCGCCGTTCGACAGCATGAGGAACAGGCCGCCGGGAATGCCCTCGGCACGCAGCGCCTGCTCCAGCCGTTCGAGATAGATCTCGGCCAGC
>CAYRBQ010000669.1:0-620 GCA_964422305.1 uncultured Reyranella sp.
CGCGTTGAGATAGGCGAACTGCTTCCACGGCACGCCGCGCAGGATGCCGAGCGCGTCGAGCACCTTGCACAGGGCGCCATAGAGCGGAAAGAACAGGTAGTTCGACTGATCGAGGCGCGCGTTCGAGAACTCGGTGATCCAGGGCTCGCCCTGGATGCTCTTGTACATGCCGTTGGCGCTGATGATGTGGACGTTGTCGAGCCAGGCGATCAGGCCCGACAGGACCAGCAGCGACAGGACGAAGGCAAGCAGCAGCTGCCAGGCGGGAGCTGGCCTCGACACTAGTGCTTGCGGCCCACCAGGGTCACGACGCCTTCGGGTCCGAACGTCTCGGTGTGCGGGCGGCCGCGCGGCATGGTGAAGACCTCGCCGGGACGGAACGTCTGCGTGCGGCCTTCCCAGCCCAAGGTGATGGTGCCGTCGAGCACCATCGCCTTCACGTCGAAGGGGTGCGAATGCTCGGCGTTGACCTTGGCGCCCGGCGTCTTGTTGGTGAGGATCTCGTCGTAGCCGTCGCGCTTCAGCTCGGCTTCAAAGGCCTGCTTGTCCATGGTCCATCCCCCTCAGGCGGCCTTGCGGGCCGCCACGGCATATTGCGCTCCCATCGGCAGCCATGTCAG
>CAYRBQ010000669.1:630-2556 GCA_964422305.1 uncultured Reyranella sp.
CACGCCCAGACGCGTGCCCTGTTTCGTTTCATGCCTCAATGCGTTTGTCGACCCACGCAGGAAGGCCAGGCCCGGCGGCATGAACATCAGGTAGTCGGTGTCGAGTTCATAGCGCGTGCTGTCGAGCAGCCCGTGCCGCACCTCGCTGGCGTCGAGCAGGATGGCGTTGCGGTCGATCGGCGTGCGGGCGATCACGTGGCGCACAAGCGGGTTGCGCGGATTGTGCTCGAAGACATAGAGACGCCCGCCAGGTTTCAGGACGCGGCCGAGCTCGGCATAGACGGCGGGACGCTCCTCGAGCGGCACGTGATGCAGCACGGCGCTGATCGTGGCGACGTCGAACTGACGATCCGCGAACGGCGTCCGCGCACCCTGCTGCGGCGCCAGCACGGGCGGCGTCCCGAGCGTCGCGGGCCAGCGCTTGGCCACCTGCTCCAGCATGCCGGTCGAGATGTCGCATCCGGTGAACGAGGCCTTGGCGCCGAGCTGCGCGAGAACGCGCATCAGCGAGCCGACGCCGCAGCCGTAGTCGAGCACGGAGAGGACACCCTTCAGGAGCTGTGGCTCGCGGCGCAGCAGCCAGCGCGCCTTCACGGCGATGAACTGGTCGGGCGAGCTGCCCATCATGCGCTTGATCGGATTGTCGAGGCCGCCCTGGTATTCTGCCGCGTACTCGTCGAATTCCGCGGCCTCGCCCGACCAGGATTGCTCGGGCGTGCTCATCTTCCGCCGCCGACGATGTCGCGGATCATGAACAGCGGCCGGCCCTTGGACTGGTCATAGAGCCTGCCAAGATAGGCGCCGATGATGCCCAGCATCAGGAACTGCATGCCGCCCAGAAGGCCGACCGCCGCCATCAGCGAGGTCCAACCCGGCAGGGTATGGCCGAACAGCCAACCGACGATTGAGTAGACGAAGAAAGCGAAGCCCAGCGCCGCCATGATCCAGCCGATCGTCATCGAGGCCATGAGCGGTACCACCGAGAACGAGGTGATGGCATCGGCGGCGAAGCGTATCATCTTGGCCAGCGGATACTTGCTCTCGCCGGCGGCGCGCGAGTGGCGGTCGTAGACCAGCGGCACCTGGCGGCCGCCGATCCAGGCGACCATGCCGCGGATGAAGCGATGGCGCTCGGGCATCGCCAGCAGGACGTCGAGCACCCTGCGGTTGACGAGCCGGAAGTCGCCGGCATCGGAGGGGATATCGACGTCGGTCAGGCGTCCGATCAGGCGGTAGAACACGGCTGCCGTCGAACGCTTGAACAGGCTCTCGCCGTCGCGCTGGCGGCGCTGACCGTAGACGACGTCCGCACCTCGATCCATGAGCGCCAGCATGTCGGGCAGCAGCTCGGGCGGGTCCTGCAGGTCGGCATCGATGATCAGCACCCGCTCGCCGCGGCAGATCGATAGGCCCGCCGTCAGGGCGAGCTGGTGGCCGTGGTTGCGCATCAGTCGCACGGCGACGATGCGCGGGTCGCGCGAGGCGGCTTCCGACATGACATCCCAGGTGCGATCCCGCGAGCCGTCGTCGACCACCACGATCTCGGCCGAGCCGCCGATCCCGTCCAGGACGGCGCCGACCCGGCGCAGGAACTCGGGCAGAACGTCCTGCTCGTTGTAGCAGGGGGCCACAACGGAAAGTGCCGGTCGGTCTGCAGGGCTCATGCGGCCGAGCAATAACCCAATCGGACCGGGAAAACGAGCCTTCCACGTCTCCCCTTCGGGGGCGCGATGGGCTATCAAGCGGCACCATGAGCGCCAACGACAACGATCATCGCGGCCTGCTGCCGGCAGGACTGGCCGACCTGCTGCCGCCCGACGCGGCACGCGAGGCCCGGGCGATCGACGTCGCCATCGAGCGCTTCGCCGCCTTCGGCTACGAGCGGGTGAAGCCGCCGCTGGTCGAGTTCGAGGAATCCCTGCTGGG
>CAYRBQ010000670.1:0-2555 GCA_964422305.1 uncultured Reyranella sp.
GCCGAGCCCGGCACCGACAAGCGCCGCCAGCAGCACCGCGAGTTCGCCGGAACGCGGCACATGGTGAAGATAGAGGTAGTTGGTAAGGATGATGTTGCCGACCACATAGGCGATCAGGCCGAACACCGCCGACGCCATGATCACGGGACCGATCGCGAGGCCGTCCAACCCGTCGGTGAGGTTCACGGCGTTCGAGGCCCCCGTAATCACGATCACGCCGAACGCCACGAAGCCGACGACGCCGAGGGGGATCAGCACGTCCTTGAGGAATGGCACGGCCAGCATGTAGCGCAGCGGCGCCGGCGACACCTGGGCGATCAGGTAGACGCCGATACCGGCGGCAATGACCGAAATGCCGAGCTTGGCCTTTCCCGGCACCCCTTTCGGGTTGCGCTTGGTGACCTTGAGGAAGTCGTCCCAGAAACCGACGGCACCGAATGCCAGCGTCACGCCCAGCACGATCCAGACGTAGCGGTTGGTGAGATCGGCCCAGAACAGGGTCGCCACCGACAGGGTGATCAGGATGAGGAGCCCGCCCATCGTCGGCGTGCCCTTCTTCGTCATGAGGTGGCTGGCGGGTCCGTCGTCGCGGATCGGCTGACCCTGCTTCTGCTTGCTGCGCAGCCAGCGGATCAGGGGGCCGCCGATCAGGAAGCTCAGCACAAGGGCCGTCAGAAACGCCGCGATCGATCGGAAGGTGAGATAGCGGAAAAGGTTCAGGGGGCTGAACACATCCGCCAACGGATAGAGGAAGTTATAGAGCATCCTAACGTTCCGCCTCGCCACCGCTTTCCGCCACGATGGCGTCCACGATGATCTTCATTTTTGTTCCCAATGACCCCTTCACCGCGACAACGTCTCCCGCCTTCAGCGCCGCCGCGAACTCCGAGGCCAGCGTCGCCGAATCCGGCCGGTGCACGCCGCGCTGCGCCGGCGCGAGCTTCCGCCACAACGCCTCCATGTGCGGACCGCACAGGAACACCTGCGTGGCGCCGCTCGCGGCGACCGCGTCGGCGAGCGCCGCGTGCAGCGAATCGGCCGCCTCGCCCAGCTCGCGCATGTCGCCGAGGCACAGCATGCGACGCCCGCCCGCCTTCGGCTCCGTTCGCGCGAGCACCGCGAGCATCGCGCGCACCGACACGGGGTTGGCGTTGTAGCTCTCGTCGAGAAGCTCGATCGTGCCCGTGCCGAGCTTCAGAACGCGCCGCGCCCCGCGACCGGGCGAAGCCTTCACGCCGGCCAGCGCCCTCGCCGCCATCGCCACGTCGGCGCCCAGCGCCTCGACCACGGCCAGCGCACCGACGCTGTTCATCGCCCAATGCTCGCCCGCCGCCCCCAGCCGATACTCGATCCGCCGACCGCGGATCAAGGCGACAACGTCGCTGCCCGAATCCTGCAGGTCGAAGGAGAGAAGACGGGCATCCGCCGCCTCGCTACGGCCGAACCCCACGATGCGGGAAACGCCGAAGTTGCGGGCACTTTCGGCAAGGCGTTCATAGTGGCGATTGTCGCGATTGAGCACGGCCACTGAGTCTTTCGCCATTCCGGCGAACAAACAGCCCTTCTCGTCGGCGATCGCCTCCTCGCTGCCCATGTGGCCGATATGAACCGGCCCTACGTTGGTGACGATGCCGACATGCGCCTCGACCTGGCGAGCGAGCGGCTCGATCTCGCCAGGATGGTTCATGCCGATCTCGAAGATGCCGTAGCGGGCGTCGCGCTGCAGCCGCGCGAGACTGATCGGCACACCGACATGGTTGTTGTAGCTCGCGACGCTCGCCGAGGTCGGCGCCTGCGCCGACAGCATCGCACGCAGCGCGTCCTTGGTGCTGGTCTTGCCGACGGAACCTGTGACGCTCGCGATTCTCGCCTTGCTGCGACGGCGGCCGGCCCGGCCGAGATCGACCAGCGCCTTCATCGTGTCGGGGACGCGGATCAGCGTGCCCTTGGCGTCCGGAACGTCGCGAGACACGACGGCCGCGGCGGCGCCGCGCGCCAAGGCATCGGCCACGAAGCCGTGCCCGTCGGTCGTCTCGCCGCTCAGCGCGAAGAAGATGTCGCCCTCGCCGACGGCGCGGCTGTCGAACGTCACGCCGCTGGCTTCAAACGGCGCGGTGATCGCCGCCGGCGACAGCGCCACCGCCACTTCATCGGACGTCCACAGCGCGCTCACGCCACACCTCCGGCGAGCGCCCGTGCTTCCTCGGCATCGTCGAAGTGATGCGTCACGCCCTTGACGGTCTGGCCGGTCTCGTGGCCCTTGCCGGCGATCAGCAGCAGGTCGTCGGCACTCCGCAGCGCCGCCATGCCGGCCGCGATGGCGTCGTGCCGGCCCTCGGGCACCTCGACCCAATTCGTCCGCCCAGCCGCGATGCCGCGCAGGATCTCGGCACGGATCGCCGCCGGCTCCTCGCTGCGCGGATTGTCGTCGGTCACGATCGCGAGGTCGGCGAGACGCGTGGCGATCTCGCCCATGACCGGCCGCTTGCCACGATCGCGATCGCCGCCGCAGCCGAACACCACGACCAGCTTGCCGCGCGCGAACGGGCGGAGGG
>CAYRBQ010000671.1:0-2548 GCA_964422305.1 uncultured Reyranella sp.
CCTTTTGCCGTCGAGCTCGTAACCGACGCAGACCTTGATCTCGTCCATGCCGTCCAGCACATCGAGCTTGGTGAGCGCGATGCCGTCGATGCCGTTCAGCTTCACGGCCTGACGCACCATCACCGCGTCGAACCAGCCGCAGCGCCGGCGGCGGCCGGTGTTGGTGCCGAACTCCTTGCCGCGGTCGCCGAGGCCCTGGCCGATCTCGTCCTGGAGCTCGGTCGGGAAGGGGCCGTCGCCGACGCGCGTGGTGTAGGCCTTGGCGATGCCGAGCACGTAACCCACCGCACCGTTGCCCATGCCCGAGCCGATCATTGCCTGGGCCGCCACAGTGTTGGACGACGTCACGTAGGGATAGGTGCCGTGGTCGATGTCGAGCATCGTGGCCTGCGCGCCCTCGAACAGGATGCGCTTGCCCGCCGCGCGCAGCGCATCGAGGCGCTCCCACACATCCTCGGCGAAGGGCAGGATCCTGGGGGCCAGCGCCAGCAGCTCGGCCGTCAGCTTGGCGGCGTCGATCGTCGGATGGCCGAGGCCGGTGCGCAGCGGATTGTGGTGGGCGAGCAGGGTCGCGACCTTGGCCGGCAGCGTGTCGGGCTCCCCGAGATCGCCGACACGGATGGCGCGCCGGCCGACCTTGTCTTCGTAGGCGGGCCCGATACCGCGACGCGTCGTGCCGATCTTGATGATGCCGGGCGCATCCTCGCGCCAGCCGTCGAGGTCACGGTGCAGCGGCAGGATCAGCACGGCATGGTTGGCGATCTTGAGCGTCGCCGGGGTCACCGAGACGCCCTGATCCGAGACACGCTTCACCTCCTCGAGGAAGTGCCAGGGGTCGACCACGACGCCGTTGCCGATGATCGACAGCTTGCCGTCGCGCACCACGCCCGAGGGCAGCAGGGCGAGCTTGTAGGTCTGGTTGCCGATGACCAGCGTATGGCCGGCATTGTGACCGCCCTGGAAGCGCACCACGACCTCGGCGCGCTCGCTCAGCCAGTCGACGATCTTGCCTTTGCCCTCGTCGCCCCACTGGGCGCCGATCACTGCCACGTTGGCCATCGCATTTTCCCTTCGCACACGAAAACGCCTCCCCGGGGCCGGTTCCGGAGAGGCGTGACGTCAGGTAGCACTTCCGCCCGCCGGGGGCGAGGCGAAATGATCCTCAGAGAGGCACCGCCTCGCCGTCGATCAGGGCGTGACTGCAGCGCAAACGCTTGGCTTCGGCGCGCGGCTCCGGGGCTGCGACGACAGCGCGCACGACGGCGTAACCCTTGGCCTGCCAGGGCGCGGCCTCGCTCCAGGCGATTCCCGACGGCACGTAGAGGCGCGGCCGCTCCGGCGGCGCCTCGGAGGCGGACAGCACCGCATCCATGTAGACGGTGAAGCCGGTGGCCGGCTCGCTGACGCCATCCTCGGGATATCCCGCGGAGTAGCGCCCGCCGCGCGCCAGCTCCTCACGGCCCCTGAGGGCGAACACCGAGAAGGACACGCCGGTCTGGTACTCGAGCCCGCGATACTCGACGGGATCGATGGTGAGCGGCAGGTCGGGCTCGGCGGCGTGCACGAGCTTGACCACCTCGGCCAACCGCGCCGCTTCGGCCGCCGCCGCCGTCGGCAGCTTGAGCTTGCCGAGCGTCCCCAGGCCGGCATCGGCCGGACCTGCCGCGCGCAGGAGGCCCGCGAAAAGATCAGCCACCTTCTTGTCGGTGGCGGCCTTAGCGATCCCGCCCTCATCCTTGCGATCGAGCGCGCGACGCAGGCGTCGCATCGCGTCGACAGGCTGCTTCAGCCCGGAGGCGACCGCGGCCACCAGCGTGGGCAGGTTGAGGTCGACTGTCAGCTCCACCACGCCGATCGCGCGCAGCGTGTCGACGGCGAGCAGGACGGCCTCGGCATCGGCCTCGGCGGTGTCGACGCCGATCAGCTCGGTGCCGACCTGGGCGAACTGCCGTTCGGGCTTTAACGCGCTGCCACGCACGCGGATCACGTTGCCGCCGTAGGAGAGCCGCAGCGGCCGCGGCTCGTGCTTCAGCCGGGTGACCGCGATGCGCGCCACCTGCACGGTCATGTCGGGACGGACGCCCATCATGCGCTGCGACACCGGGTCCATCAGCCGGAAGGTCTGCGGCGCCAGGCCGGCGCCGGTGCCGGTGAGCAGGCTGTCCTCGAACTCGACCAGCGGCGGCTTGACCCGCTCGTAGCCGAAGCCGGCGAATGTCTGGTGCAGGCGGTCGCCCACCGCCGCCTCGAACGCCGCCGCCACCGGCAGCTCGTCGCGCAGTCCTTCAGGCAACAGCGCCAGGCGTTCGAGATCGGTCATCGCAGCGTCTCAGATTCGGGGACGTCTAATTTCGGGGACGCTATACTTAATTCGCCGATAGCAGTGCAAGTGGCTCGGCCGCGGACGAATTAAGTATAGCGTCCCCGAAATTGGGTTCGCGCAAACTGCGCCCTCAGAACGACAGCGCCTTCGCCTGTACCACATGCGGCAGGGCGCGCAGATCCGCAAGCAGCTTGGGCGGCACCGCGCCGTCGACCTCGATCAGGC
>CAYRBQ010000672.1:0-2543 GCA_964422305.1 uncultured Reyranella sp.
CAGCGTCCATGATCGGGAGTCGCTTGAGGCGATCCGCGCAGGCATGGACAAGTACGCCGTGCTGGTCTTCCGCGACCAGGACTTCACCAACGAGGAGCAGCTCGACTTCGCGCAGCGCTTCGACGGAACGTTGCACGCCCGAACTTCCTCCTCCGCGATCGGCAGGAACCGCTTCGGCAACGAGGCGCTGGCCGATGTCTCCAACGTCGACAAGGACGGCAACATCCGCGACCGCACCAACCGCATGCGCGCCTCCGCCGTCAGCAACCGCCTGTGGCACACCGATGCCTCGTTCGTCGATCCGCCGGGCCGCTATTCGATGCTGTCGGCCAGGGTCGTCCCGCCGGTGCCGGCCGACACCGAGTTCGCCGACATGCGGGCGGCCTACGACGCGCTCGACGAGGAGGCCAAAGCTTCGATCGAGGGGCTGCGCGTCTATCACTCCATCGTCTATTCCCGCCACGTGCTGGGGTTCGACTTCACCCCGGAAGAGGCCGACAAGCTGAAGGGCGCCGTCCATCCGCTGGTCCGTACCATCCCGGGCTCCGGCCGGCGCGCGCTCTACCTCGCCTCGCATGCGGCCCACATCGTCGACTGGCCGGTGCCGGAGGGACGGCTGCTGCTGCGCGACCTTACCGACCATGCCACGCAGAAGCAGTTCGTCTACCGCCACGTCTGGCGGCCGCATGATTTCGTGATCTGGGACAACCGCTGCACCATGCATCGCGCCCGGCCGTTCGACGACCAGACGCACCGTCGCGAAATGCGCCGCACCACGACGCTCGACGTGCCCCTGCCGGCCTAGGCGCCTGGCTCCGAGGAGTGGCGATGCCCAAGTTCCTGCGTATCGGCGTCCATCAGAAGAACGTGTCGGGATACACGTCGAAGGCGTGGCTGATCCGCCGCGCCGGCTCGACGGTCCACCTGAAATGGGGCGCCGTCGAGGTCCAGGGCGTGGGCGAGGCCCGCAAGGTGCACTGGACGGTCCCGCCGCGCGAGAAGACGATCCGGTGCGGCACGGCCGACCGCGCCGACGCCTACATGAAGAACGCCATCGCGCGCCGGCGAAACCATCGCTATGTGCCGCTCGCCGGAAGCATCGCCCTCAAGCGCCGGGCGGCCGCGAGTGGCGCCCCCTCAAAGCAGGTGCTGGCCACGATCCTGTTCGTCGACATCGTGGGGTCCACCGCCAAGGCCGCGCGGCTGGGCGATTCGCGCTGGACGCAGGTGATGACCCACTACTACGCGACGGTCCGCAAGGAGCTGAAGACGTGTCGCGGCAAGGAAGTCGTGACGACGGGCGACGGGCTGCTCGCGACGTTCGGCACCCCGGCGCCCGCGGTCCAGTGCGCGCTCGCCATCCGCGAGGCGGTGCGGACCCTGGGGCTGGAGCTCCGGCAGGGCCTGCACGTCGGCGAATACAACAAGAGCGGGCCCGACGTGGCCGGCATCGCCTTCCACATCGGCGCGCGGGTCGCGGCGAAAGCGCGGCCCGGCGAAGTGCTGGTCTCGAAGTCGGTGAAGGACCTGATGGCGAAGTCCGCGACCCCGCTCGAGGATCGCGGCTCGCACCAGCTCAAGGGCGTGCCGAAGCGCTGGCGCCTCTACCGGGTCGGCGGTTGACCTTGGTACGACCGGGTATTACCATCGATCAATCCCCTGAAGAGTAGATTCATGACGGTAAAGTCCTCGATTTCGCTGACCGACGACCAGCATTCTTTCGCCAAAACTCTCGTCGATTCAGGGCGGTTCCCCAGCGTCAGCGCCGTCCTGCAGCAAGGCGTCGAGCTGCTTCGAGGGAAGATCGAAGACGAAGCCTTGGAGCGGGCCGCATTGGCGGAGATCCTCGGCAAGCGACGTTCAGGCGCCTTTGTTACCGCTCCAAAGATGGACTCCCGGCTGGCCAGGATGATTGCCAGGAAGCGCCGCGCCCATGCGGTTCGCGGTTGAGTTCTCGGCGGATGCCGAGCGCGACTTCGAGCTGATCTTCGACCACCTGTTCGAGAGCTATCTGGCCTTCGGCGAGAGCACGGAGGAAGCACTCGACCATGCCGCGCTGCGGACGATGGACATCCGCAAGGCCACCGATCGGCTGGCGAGCTTCCCCCTGCGGGGCACGGCACGCAACGACATCCTGCCGGGACTACGCTTTGTCGCCGTCGCGCGAACGATCTACTGGTTCGACGTTGACGAAACAGCGCGCAAGGTCCGCATCCTGGCCGTGTTCTTCGGCGGCCAGGATCACATCAGGCACATGCTGGTGCGCCTTCTCGGCGGCTAATGCCGGCTCATCTCGGCGCGGCCCACGACCATGTGATGGACCTCGTCCGGACCGTCGGCGAAGCGCAGGTGGCGCTGGTTGACGTACATCTCGCTGAGCGGCGACCATTGCGAGATGCCGGTGGCGCCATGGATCTGGATCGCCTGGTCGATGATGGTGCAGACCTTCTCCGGCACCATCGCCTTGACCATGCTGACCCACACGCGGGCCTCGCGGTTGCCGAGCACGTCCATCGCCTTGGCGGCCTTCAGCACCATCAGCC
>CAYRBQ010000673.1:0-2540 GCA_964422305.1 uncultured Reyranella sp.
AGGGCCGCCATGACGCCGCCCATGTCCTTGACCGATTTTGCGCCGGCCGCCGCGATCGCCTCGCGCACGGCGACATCGACCGCGGCATCGTCCATCTGCTGCGGCAGGAAGCGCTCGATGATCGCGATCTCGGCCTTTTCCTTGTCGGCCAAGTCGGGGCGGTTGCCCTTCTCGTAGAGGGCGACCGATTCGTTGCGCTGCTTGATCATGCCCTGCAGCATCGAGAGGATGCGGTCGTCGGCCACGCCCTCGCGGTTGGCCTCGGTGCGAGCGGCGATATCCACTTCCTTGAGCTTGGCCAGAATCAGGCGAATCGCTCCCACGGCCGCCATGTCGCGGGCGCGCATGGCGTCCTTCAGCGCATCGTTCAGTTTGTCGCGCAGCATCGAATATGTCCCAACCACCGAAGAGGCGGAAACTAATCGCCTGCGGCGCTGTTGGCAAAGCAAATAAGCTATTGAAATAACTTGTGAATTGGCCGCCAACCGCGCCTTGACCCTGTGCGACCGCTTCGTTACAACCCGCGCGGTTCGCAGGCCGCCTCCCCGGGCGAGGCCACGGGCCGAACGAACGGAATAACAGCATGACGTCACAAAAGACCGCCGGCGCCGAGAACGCCGCGCCGCGTTGGGCCACGGCCGCGCTCGTGCTGGCCGACGGCACGGTCTTCTGGGGCAAGGGCGTTGGCGCCGCCGGCCACGCGGTCGGCGAGGTCTGCTTCAACACCTCGATGACCGGCTACCAGGAGATCATCACCGATCCGTCCTACGCCGGGCAGATCATCACTTTCACTTTTCCGCACATCGGCAACGTCGGAACGAACCTCGAGGACATCGAGACGATCACGCCGGCGGCGCGCGGCGTGGTGCTGCGCGGCGACATCACGGAGCCTGCGAACTGGCGGTCGGTGAGGCCGCTCGACGACTGGCTGAAGAGCCACAATCTGCCGGGTATCTGCGACGTCGACACACGCGCCATCACCCGGCGCATCCGCGACGGCGGTGCACCGAACGGCGTCGTCGTCCATGCGCCGGACGGCAGGTTCGATATCCCGAAGATGCGCAAGCTCGCGCAGGATTGGCCGGGCCTCGACGGCATGGACCTCGCCATCGAGGTGACAACCAAGCAGACCTACAATTGGGATGAGACCAAGTGGGCGCTGGGCAAGGGTTACGGCAAGCTCGCCAAGCCGAAGTACCACGTGGTCGCCGTCGACTACGGCGCCAAGCGAAATATCCTGCGCTGCCTCGCCAACACCGGCTGCAAGGTGACGGTGGTGCCGGCGACGGCCACTGCCGAGGACATCCTGCGGCACAAGCCCGATGGCGTGTTCCTCTCCAACGGCCCCGGAGATCCTGCGGCGACGGCGGTCTATGCCTCGCCCGCCATTCAGGCCGTGCTCGACAAGAAGGTGCCGCTGTTCGGCATTTGCCTCGGCCACCAGATCCTCGCCCTGACGCTCGGCGGCAAGACCCGCAAGATGGAGCGCGGCCATCGCGGTGCCAACCAGCCGGTCAAGGACCTGACGACGGGCAAGGTCGAGATTACTTCGCAGAACCACGGCTTCTGCGTGATCCCCGAATCTCTGCCCAAGAACACCGAGGTGACTCACGTCTCGCTGTTCGACGGCATCAACGAGGGCCTGCGCTGCACCGACAAGCCGGCCTTCTCCGTGCAGTACCATCCCGAAGCCTCGCCCGGCCCGACCGACAGCCACTATCTCTTCGATCGCTTCGTCGAGATGATCGACAAGAGCAAGGGCAAGTAAGAGCCATCATGCCCAAGCGCACCGACATCAAGAGCATCCTCGTCATCGGCGCCGGCCCGATCGTCATCGGTCAGGCCTGCGAGTTCGACTACTCGGGCGTCCAGGCCTGCAAGGCGCTGAAGGACGAGGGCTACCGCGTCATCTTGGTGAACTCCAACCCGGCCACGATCATGACCGATCCCGGCCTGGCCGACGCGACCTATGTCGAGCCGATCACGCCGGACATGGTCGCCAGGATCATCGAGAAGGAGAAGCCCGACGCGGTGCTGCCGACGATGGGTGGCCAGACGGCGCTCAACACGGCCATGGCGCTGCATCGCGACGGCCGGCTGAAGAAGCTCGGCGTCGAGCTGATCGGCGCCAATGCCGAGGCCATCGACAAGGCCGAGGACCGGCTGCTGTTCCGCGATGCCATGACCAAGATCGGCCTCGAGTCGCCAAAGAGCGAGGTCGTGCACAATCGCGAGGAAGCAGCCAAGGCGCTCGACCATGTCGGCCTGCCGGCCATCATCCGGCCGTCCTTTACCCTGGGCGGCACCGGCGGCGGGATCGCCTATAACCGCGACGAATTTTTCGAGATCGTGCAGGGCGGCGTCGACGCCTCGCCGGTCGGAGAGGTGCTGGTCGAGGAATCGGTGCTCGGCTGGAAAGAGTACGAGATGGAGGTTGTCCGGGACCGCAAGGACAACTGCATCATCATCTGCTCGATCGAGAACGTCGATCCGATGGGCATCCACACCGGCGACTCCGTGACGGTCGCGCCGGCGCTGAC
>CAYRBQ010000674.1:0-2538 GCA_964422305.1 uncultured Reyranella sp.
GGCCTACGCGGCGTTCTCGAAGCTCGAGGTCTATCAGAACGTGATCGGCCAGCCGATCGCGAGTCTGCCTGCCTGGGTCTCGTCGTGGGGCAGCATCGGCCTGGCCGGTGCCTGCGACGCGGCCAACGCGGCGAACACGTTTGCGCTCTGCAAGGGCGTCACCGGTAACGGTGACGGCATCCTGCAGCTCAGCGAGTTCAGGCTGCACACCGACGCGGTCGTGCTGGCGACGCCGGAAATCGCCGGCCTGCCGTACGTCATCTCCGGCCTGGTCGCGGCCGGCGGCCTTGCCGCCGCGCTGTCGACCGCGGACGGCCTGCTGCTGGCGATCGCCAACGCGCTCAGCCACGACATCTACTACAAGATGATCGACCCCAACGCCGACACGAAGCGTCGTCTCATCATCAGCCGAGTGCTCCTCGCGGTGGTGGCGATGATTGCCGCGTACGTGGCCGGGACGTTCGGTGCGAACATCCTGTTCCTCGTGTCGTGGGCCTTCTCGATGGCGGCTGCCGGCCTGTTCGCAGGCCTGGTGCTCGGCATCTGGTGGAAGCGCGCCGGCAACGCAGCCGGCGTGTGGGGCATCATCGCGGGCTTCGGCCTCTGCATGTTCTTCCTGATCGCCACCGAGTTCTACGGTGTGTGGGTCAAGGAGAGCATGAGCTGGCTCGGGACCGTGGACATCGTCAAGGTCCGTGGTCGCGATGTCGCTTACATCTGGGGCATCAACAACATCTCGGTCGGCATCTTCGGCATCCCTGCAGCCTTCATCGCGATGCTGATCGCAGGCTGGGTGAGCAAGCCCGCCTCGGCCGAGATGCAGGACTTCATCGACTCGATCCGCATCCCGTCGGGTTCGGTGCGCAACGCCGAAGCCGCGCATTGATCAGTGTCGTGACGTAATCTAGGGAAGGGCGGGGCGCAGGCCCCGCCCTTTTCGTTTGAGGCGATGACACAACCCGACTTCTTCTGGGGCTACCTGCCCTTCTGGATCGTGAACTATGGGCTCTCGCTCGTGGCGTGGGCCTGCGTTGGACGGTGGATGCTGTCGTTCTTCGTGCCGGCGCTTCAGCCGCAGAACTACATCTGGCGGTCCTTCGTCTGGCTGACGGGCTGGGCGATTGCCGCGGTCGGCTTCGTGACGCCCGCCTCGCTCGGCCAGCGCTGGCTGCCGCTGATCACGGCGTTCTGGATCTTCTGGGTGCGGACCGGCTTCTACTTCGCGATGGCTTCGGCCGACCTGACGCCCAAGCTTGCAGGCGGTGGCTGACATGCTGCGCCATCAGGTCTTCGCCCTCGTCCTCGGCCTTGCCGTCTTCAACGGCATCTTCTCGCCGTTCGTCTACCTGATCGCGGCTTACAGCATCGTGTGGGCGCCAGCCTGGCTGCCGAACGATCCGAGCATCACGTTCTATTTCTCGAGCCTGATCGTGGCGACGACGACGCTTCTGGCGTCGGGCATTCCCGCTGCCCTGATCGAACGCGCTGTGCCCGGCTCGCGCGAGGCGCCGGGCCCGAACTGGGTGTGGGCACTGGTCGCATTGGTCCTCTGCTTCCCGGCGCTGGTCCGCATCTTGCTCATGTCGGGGGCAGTGCAATAGGCTCGTCCGCGGAGGGCCGATGGATCGCATCGAGTATCTCGCCGATATCACCGTCCGCCGCGGTTGCAGCTTCGTGCTGCTGGCGATCTGCACCGTGATGCTCGGCCTTTCCTACGACCTGCTGCTGTGTCTGAAATCGGGCGCCATACTCCAAGCGTTGCACGGATCTATGCTCGGCCTGTTCGCCTACAACGCGCCGAAATGGAATCACAGATCGACGGAACTGTGGGTGCTGCTGAACAAGGGCGCCGACCTGCCTCCGAACTATCCGCCCGAGCAGTTGCTCGAGGTGTTGCGCAAGACCTACCTGCGTTACGCGGAGATCGCCGGTGTTGTGACCTTGGCGCTGTGTGCCGGCGCTCTGATCGTGTGGATGGTACGCTGACGACAGTCTGACTCTTCGAAACGGCATCCGACGTTCGTCGAGGGGTTTTCCTTCAATTGCGCTTCGCGGCAACGGGCTGGTTCGACGGTTTCCTGCCGCCCACCGCCCTCGCCAACGTGGCGGCCACCGGCGACATCTACTCCGGCCTCTGGTGCCCGATCGAAGTGGCGGCAATGACCTTCGTCATCGGCCTGCTGTTCGTGCCGAAGACCAAGGACCGCGATATCTACAAGGATAACTGAGCGTCCTCGCATGTAACGTGAAGGACCGGCGGCCGGCGAAAGCCGCCGGTTTCCTTTTGAGCTTTCGGTTGCCTTCCGTCAGGATCGGACCATGAACCTCGACGCCATCCCGATCGGCAAGAACCCGCCCGACGACGTGAATGCGATCATCGAGGTGCCGATCGGCGGCGAGCCCATCAAGTACGAGATGGACAAGGCGGCCGGCACGCTGGTGGTCGACCGCTTCCTGCACACGCCCATGCGCTATCCCGGCAACTACGGCTTCGTCCCGCACACGCTCTCCGACGACGGCGATCCCATCGATGTGCTC
>CAYRBQ010000675.1:0-2533 GCA_964422305.1 uncultured Reyranella sp.
GCCGTAGATCGCACCCTTGAGGCCGGCCGCCGAGCCGATCTTGGAGAGCCTGTCCTGAAGCTGGCTGGCGGTGTCCTTGGCCGCGCCGAGCGAGGAGGCGACGCTGGCCGCGAGCACCGGCACGTCGTCCTTCAGAGCCGTCAGGAAGGGATCGACCATGACGATGAAGATCGCGCCCAGGATCGCGCCGTGCACGCCGAAGGCGCCGCCGATGATGATCACCATGATGAACTCGATCGAGAGCAGCAGAGTGAACATCTCGGGCGAGATGAAGCTCATCTTGTGGGCGAACAGCACGCCTGCCATGCCGGTGATGGCGGCGCTGATCGCGAACGACTTCACCTTGTAGGCGGCGAGGTCGATGCCCATCGACTTGCCGGCCGTCTCCGAATCGCGGATCGCGACGAAGGCGCGGCCGGTGGGCGAGCGCAGCAGGTTGAGCGCGACCAGGACCGAGCCGATCAGCACGGCGAGGCAGAGGAAGTAGAAGAAGTCGCTGTCGCGCGGGATCGGCTGTCCGACCAGGTCGAGGGTGCGCACGCGCATGCCCTCGTTGCCGTGCGTCACCGACTCCCAGCGCGCCAGGATCTCCTCGACGATGAAGGCGAAGGCGATGGTGGCGATCACGAGATAGATGCCGTGCAGCCGGAGCGCCGGGAACCCGACCAGCGCGCCGATCACGCCGGTCAGCACGGCGGCGACCGGGAAGTAGACGATGAAGGGCACGCCGAGGCTCTGCAGGAAGCCCGCGGTATAGGCGCCGATGGCGAGGAAGGCGGCGTGGCCGAGCGAGGCCTGGCCGGTGAAGCCGGTCAGGATCATCAGCGCCACGCCCACGATGGCGTAGATGAAGACGAAGACGAGCTGGCTCTGCAGGTAGGAGCCGACCAGGTAGGGCGCGGCGAGCAGGACGGCGATCAGGATGCCGTAGGACCACCAGTAGCCGCTGTGCTTGAGGATGCGGATGTCCTGGTCGTAGTCGGTCTTGAAGACGAAACGCATGGGCTCAGACCTTCTTGCGCAGGCTCAGGCCGAACAGGCCCTGCGGCCGGACCAGCAGCACGATCAGCAGGACGAGGTAGGGCATGATGTCCTTCCAGCCCTGCGGCAGGTAGAAGCCGGCCAGCGTCTCGATGACGCCGATGATCAGGCCGCCGACCAGGGCGCCGGGGATCGAGCCGAAGCCGCCCAGCACCGCCGCCGGGAAGGCCTTGAGGCCGAGCGCCAGGCCGACGTTGGAATGGATGAAGGTGATGGGGGCGAGCAGCACGCCGGCCGTCGCCGCGACCGCCGCACTGATCGCCCAGATCAGCGAGACCACGCGCTTCACCGGGATGCCCATGTAGTAGGCCGCCAGCATGTTCTCCGACGTGGCGCGCATCGCCGTGCCCATGCGGGTGTAGTTGAAGAAGGCGTAGAGCACGATGCAGAGGATCACCGTGGCGACGATCACCGAGAGCTTGTCGTGGGCGATCACGAGATCGCCGATCTTGAGCACGCCGGTCGAGAAGGGCGTGTCGATCTTGAGGTCGTCGGTGCCCCAGATCATGCCGGCCACGGACCGCAGGAAGTAGCCGAGGCCGATCGTCGCCATGACGATCGAGAATTGCGGATAGCCGAGGATCGGCCGGATCAGCACGCGCTCTGTGGCCATGCCGAACACGGCCATGCCGCAGACGGCGAACAGGAAGCCGAGCCAGTAGTCGACGCCCATCAGGCCGATGAAGGTGAAGACGAAGTATCCGCCCAGCATCATCAGGTCGCCCTGGGCGAAATTCACGACCTCCGTCGCCTTGTAGATGAGCACGAACCCCAGCGCGATGAGGCCGTAGACGCAGCCGAGGGCAATGCCGCTCACGAGCTGCTGGATGAAATCGAGCATTCTCCTACCCTGTACTCCGGCCTGTTTCGCCCCGCGCTTTTTTGGTTAGGCCTGATTTCGCGAAGCGCGGTCATAAGACATGGCCGTCCCTCGGAGAGTCAATGGATTTTCGGGGCGGTCGCGCTACTGTCGGCAATCACATGCGCAGTGCGGAGAATCCCCATGTCGCTCGCCGCTGAGGCCGTCCCCTCGGGCGCGCCGTCGCCTTTCTACACCGAGGAGCACGAGGCGTTCCGGCATACGGTGCGACGCTTCGTCGAGCGCGAGATCATGCCCCATGTCGACCGGTGGGACGAGGCCGAGGAGTTTCCCCGCGAGCTCTACCGCAAGGCGTCGGCCGCAGGTCTGCTGCAGCTCGGCTTTCCCGAGGCCTATGGCGGCGTTCCGACCGATCCGTTCTTCGGCATCATCAAGGCCGAGGAGATGGCGCGCCACGGCAGCGGCGGCCTCAACGCCAGCCTGAACAGCCACACCATCGGCTCGCCGCCGATCGCCGCGCTCGGGCCGGAATGGATGAAGCGCAAGGTGCTGCCCGAGGTCCTGGCCGGGGAGAAGATCAGCGCGCTCGCCATCACCGAACCGTCGGGCGGCTCAGATGTCGCCAATCTCAAGACCACGGCGCGGCGCGACGGCGACCACTACGTCGTCAAC
>CAYRBQ010000676.1:0-2527 GCA_964422305.1 uncultured Reyranella sp.
GCACGAGCATCCCGTCGAGTGGCCGCTGAATGGGCGGGCGGCGAATGGTCATGTGGTCTCCATCGGGGGCCGACCTTATCGCGAACAGGCGGCGTGTGGGCGGCGGAAGCGCGTACCGTCCTGCGGACCGGGACCAGTGGTCGGATATGCTAATGTCTTCCTCTTCCCCTTGGCGGAATCCGCCAAGGGGAAGTGCCCTCGTCATACGAGGGCGATGGGGTTCATGACCCCCCTCCGCCGCGTATGACGCGGCACCTCCCCGCAACGGGGGAGGAAAAGAGGGTGGCGCTTCAGAGAGGCGAAGAGGAGAGAGCGCCAGCCGTGGCCGACGAGACCGTCCGACCGTCCGAAGAAGGCTGGCGCGAGCGCCTCCGCGGAGAGGAACTGAAGGGCTTCGCCTTCGCCTTCAAGGCGCGCGCCATTGCGCTGGGCGCCGTCGTGCTCTGGGTCGTGCTCTCCGCCTCGCTCGCCCGGCTGCCGTTCCTGCTGGCCGCCGCCGTGATCTTCTTCGGCGTCGGCCTGGTCGCCTACCGTGCCCGCGACCACCGCCACATGCTGGTCATCCAGGGGCTCTGCGCCTCGGTCGACGTGGCGATCATCGTGCTGGCGAGCCACATGCCCGACGGCGACTGGAACGAATGGGCGCTGCAGACTTGGCTGCGGCGCTCGGCCTTCCTCTACCTCGTGGCCTATGTCGCCAGCAGCGCACTCACCTTCTCGGTCAAGGTGGTTCTGCTCTCCGGCCTCGCTTCGACGCTCGGCCTCTGCGTCTCGTTCGCCTGGGTGCTCTATGCCGCCTCGCATGTCGACTCGTTCAAGGGCTTTATCTCCGACGGCCCTTACGATCTGCTGCGCCAGCTCATGCAGATCCAGAACGTCGAGCCCTGGGTGTTCATGATGAACCAGGTGGTGCTGCTCGCCATCACCACGGGCCTGATCGCCGGTGCCATCTGGCGCGCCCGTCGCCACGTCGAACGCGCCGTGCAGGCGGAGGCGCAGCGCTCCAACCTCGGCCGCTTCTTTTCGCCCCAGGTCGTGAGCCGGTTGGCGGAGAATGTCGCGTCGCTCGACGGCGGCCGCACCCAGAACGCCGCCGTGCTGTTCATCGACATCATCGGTTCGACGCGGCGCATGGAGACCTTCACGCCCGAGCAGGTGATCGGGGCGGTCCGCGCCTTCCACCAGCGGGTCGTGCCGATCGTGTTCCGGCACAACGGCGCGGTCGACAAGTTCCTGGGCGACGGCGTCATGGCGGTATTCGGCGCACCCGAGAAGCAGCCCTACGACGCGCGCGATGCGGTGCTCTGCGCCGTGGAGGTGCTGGACACCGTCGATCGCTGGAGCGCCGATCGCGAGGCGCGCGGCTACATCGCCACCACGGTCGGCCTCGGCATCCACTACGGGCCGGTGATCCAGGGCAATGTCGGCATCGAGGACCGGCTGGAATTCACGACCTTGGGCGACACGGTGAACCTGGCGAGCCGGCTCGAAGGCATGACGCGCCAGCACGGCGCCGGCATCCTGATCAGCCGCGAGACGCTCGACGCGGCCGAGCGGTCGAACCCGTTGCCGCCCGACATCAAGGCGCGCTGCCGCGAACTGGGCTACCTGCCGATCGCGGGCCACGAGGCGCCGATCGACGTCATCGCCATCGACCGACAGAAGGAAGCGACATGACTGCCGTGCAACGCATCGATCCGGGTCCGCGCCTCTCCGAAGCCTCGGTCCTCGGCAACCGCATCCATTGCTCCGGCATGGTGCCGGAGGACACCTCGACCGACATCCGCGACCAGGTGCGGCAGGTGCTGGGCGAGATCGATTCGCTCCTGGCCAGGGGCGGCAGCGACAAGACGAGGATACTGAGCGCGGTGATCTGGCTTGCCGACATCGGCGACTTCGCCGCCATGAACGAGATCTGGGATACCTGGGTGGTGCCCGGCCAGACACAGGCCCGCGCCACCGTCGAGGCCAAGCTGACCGATCCCAGGATGAAAGCAGAAATCATGGTCGTCGCCGCGATCTAGTCTGCTAAGGTCCGCCGCCTGCGAATTTCGAGTTTCAACGGAGGAGAAGACAATGAGCATCAAGCGCATCAACGCCGGCCCGCGCATGTCGAGCGCCGTCGTTCACGGCAACACGGTCTATCTCGCCGGCCTCACCGCCGACGACACCAAGGCCGACGTGAAGGGCCAGACCAAGCAGATCCTCGATAAGATCGACAAGTTCCTGAAGGAAGCCGGCACCGACAAGTCGAAGATCCTCTCGGCCAACATCTGGCTGACCGACATCAAGACCTGGAGCCAGATGAACGAGGTATGGGACGCCTGGGTGTCGCCCGGCAATACCCCGGCCCGCGCCACCGTCGAGGCCAAGCTCGCCAACCCGGCGCTCTCGGTCGAGATCATGGTGCAGGCGGCTCTCTAGAGCCTCCTCGCTACAAATGGAAAGGGCCGGCGGTCGCCGGCCCTTTTTGTTTGTCTGCTCCCCGAGGGGCTAATTGATCGGGCCGATGATCTTGCCCGGGTTC
>CAYRBQ010000677.1:0-1332 GCA_964422305.1 uncultured Reyranella sp.
GGCGCGGCTGGATGCTGGGCGACGGCACGGGCGCCGGGAAGGGCCGCCAGGTCGCCGGCATCCTCTTGGACAACTGGCTGAAGGGACGCCGACGGGCGGTGTGGATCAGCAAGTCCGACAAACTGATCGAGGATGCCCAGCGCGACTGGTCGGCGCTGGGCATGGAGCGCTTGCTGGTGACGCCGCTCGCGCGCTTCCGCCAGGGCGCCCCGATCCGTCTGGAACAGGGCATCCTTTTTGCCACCTACGCCACGCTACGGACCGACGCGCGCGAGGAAAGGGTTTCGCGGGTCCGGCAGATCGTCGATTGGCTGGGATCGGACTTCGACGGAGTGATCGTGTTCGACGAGAGCCATGCCATGGCCAACGCGGCCGGGGGCAAGGGTGAGCGTGGTGAGCAGGCGCCTTCGCAGCAGGGCCGGGCGGGGTTGCGGCTGCAGCACGCGTTGCCTAATGCGCGGGTCGTCTATGTCTCCGCCACGGGTGCCACCACGGTGCACAATCTCGCCTACGCCCAACGGCTGGGCCTCTGGGGCGGTGAGGACTTTCCCTTCGCCACGCGCGCCGAGTTCGTCGAGGCGATCGAGGCCGGCGGCGTCGCCGCCATGGAGGTGCTCGCGCGCGATCTCAAGGCACTCGGCCTCTATGCCGCCCGCTCGCTGTCCTACGAGGGCGTCGAATACGAGTTGGTCGAGCACGCGCTCACGCCCGAGCAGATCCGCATCTACGACGCCTATGCCGGCGCCTTCCAGATCATCCACAACAATCTCGACGCCGCCCTGCAGGCCGCCAACGTTACCGGCGAACGCGGGACGCTCAATGCGCAGGCGAAGTCGGCGGCACGCTCGGCCTTCGAGTCGGCCAAGCAGCGCTTCTTCTCCCACCTCATCACCTCGATGAAGACGCCGACGCTGATCGGGGCGATCGAGCGTGACCTCCAGGCAGGACATGCCGCCGTCATCCAGGTCGTCTCCACCGGCGAGGCCCTGATGGAACGCCGGCTTTCCGACATCCCGACCGAGGACTGGGGCGACGTCCAGGTCGACATCACGCCACGCGAGTATGTGCTCGATTACCTGGCGCACAGCTTCCCGACCCAGCTCTTCGAGCCCTTCACCGATGGCGAGGGCAATCTCTCCTCGCGGCCGGTCTATCGCGACGGCCAGCCCGTGCAGTGCCGGGATGCCGTCGAGCGCCGCGATCGCCTGATCGAGCGGCTGGCCTCGCTCGCGCCGGTCCAGGGCGCGCTCGACCAGATCGTGCAGCGCTTCGGCACCGAGCTGGTCGCCGAGGTGACGGGCCGGTCCCGGCGTATCGTGCGCAAGGGTGACC
>CAYRBQ010000677.1:1342-2517 GCA_964422305.1 uncultured Reyranella sp.
CGTCGAAAACCGTCCGGGCTCTGCCAACCTAGCCGAAGCGCAGGCCTTCATGGATGACGACAAGCGCATCCTCGTGTTCAGCGATGCCGGCGGCACGGGCCGCTCCTATCACGCGGACCTGGGCGCCCGGAACCAGCGCCTGCGCATCCACTATCTCCTGGAGCCCGGCTGGAAGGCCGATACCGCCATCCAGGGGCTTGGCCGCAGCAATCGCACCAACCAGGCGCAGCCGCCCCTGTTCCGGCCAATCGCCACCGACGTGAAGGCCGAGAAGCGCTTCCTGTCGACCATCGCCCGGCGGCTCGACACCTTGGGCGCCATCACCAAGGGCCAGCGCCAGACCGGCGGGCAGGGCCTGTTCCGCTCGGACGACAATCTCGAATCCCCTTATGGCCGTGCGGCCTTGCGCCAGCTCTACCTCCTGCTGTTCGCCGGCAAGGTCGAGGGCTGCTCGCTAAAAGCCTTCGAGGAGGTCACCGGCCTGCATCTGACCGACCAGGACGGCAGCCTGCGCGAGGAGTTGCCGCCGATCACGACCTTCCTCAATCGGCTGCTGGCGCTCACCATCGAGTTGCAGAACACGCTGTTCGGCGCCTTCGAGGATCTTCTGCGGGCGAAGATCGAGGGGGCGCAGGCCTCTGGCACATACGACGTCGGCGTCGAGACACTGACAGCCGAGAGCCTGGTCGTGACCGACCGGCGCTCGCTCTATGCCCATCCGCAGACCGGCGCGGAGACCCAGGTGTTCACCATCCGCCGACGGGAGCGCAATCGGCCGTTCACGCTGGCCGAGGCGCTGGAGCGTGCCGGCGATCCCCGTGCCGTGCTGCTGATCAACAGCCAGTCCGGCCGCGCCGCGGTGCAGGTTCCAGCGCCGAGCGTCATGCTGGACGACGGCGAGGTCGAGTGTCGTGTCCGGCTGCTCCGTCCGATGGAGCGCACGGCGATGTCCTTGACGGCGCTGGCGCAGACGCATTGGGCACCGGTGGACCGCTCCGTCTTCGCCGAGGCTTGGGAGCGCGAGCTCGCCGAGGTTCCCACCTTTACCGAGAGCGACCTTCATATCGTCACCGGTCTGCTGCTGCCGATCTGGAAGCGTCTGCCGGACGAGTCCATGCGGGTCTATCGCCTGCAGACCGACGCCGGCGAGCGCATCATCGGCCGGCTGGTCTCGC
>CAYRBQ010000678.1:0-2516 GCA_964422305.1 uncultured Reyranella sp.
AGAACACTTACGTGCGGGATGCCACCAAGGGCACGTCCTGCCGCTACGTCGATACGCTGTTCCCCCATCCTTACGTGGCGTTCGTCCATCACGCGAACCCGCCGTGCGGCATACCGTGGGTCAACAATGTCGGCCTGTTCGGCGACGACTTCACGGTGGTCAAGCGCAACGACCGCTACGTGATCCTGCTGACCGGCGGCTCGGTCGCCTCGCAGCTCGGGCAGAACGCCTCGCCGCCGGCGCCGCGCTATCTCGAAGAGGAGCTCAACAGGAACTACGTCAGTCCCAACGGCAAGCCGTTCCTGGTCCTGAACGGGGGAGATGGCGCCTGGAAGGAACCGCAACCGTTCATCCTGGCGTCGCTCTACGCCTCTTCAGTCGATGCCGTCGTGATCCTCGGGGGCTTCAACGAGCACTACTTCTTCTGGCCGGGCGCGGAGGAGCGGCTGGAGCGCCCGCTCAGCAATTTCCTCGACGTGAACCCATTCGTCGCCGACGAGAATTTCGGCGATGCGGCGATCGGCTGGGTGATGGGGCGTATCGCCGGCACGCTGGCGCTCAATCCGGTGCTCGGCCGCTCGCATGCCGCCTACATGGTCGTCCGCGGCATCGAGCAGGCGGCGAAGGGCAAGGACATCTTCAAGTCGGCCAAGAAAACGACGCTCAACAGCATGTTCCGTATGCCGGAGGACATCCGGCGCAACCACGAGCTCGCCTTCAACGTCCAGCTCGGCCTCTACCAGAAGTACGTGCGGGCGGCCGACGCGGTGGCGAAGGACAACAAGGCCAAGTACGCCTACTTCATCCAGCCGACGCCGGCGCTGGAGAAGGAGCTGACCGACGAGGAGAAGCGCATCGTGGGCGACCTCTCCTATCGCGAGCTCTACCGCAAGCTCAGGGTCGGGCTGATGTCGTTGCGGGAGGGCGGCACGCCGATCTTCGACCTCGGCGACCTGCTGGCCAACGAGAAGGGCACTTTCTACGCCGACCATATCCACTTCCTGCAGGACGCCAGGCACGAGAGCCCCGGCAATCGGCTCATGGCTGCCCGAATGGCTAAGTTGCTTTCAGAAACCTGGGGATTTCAACGCAGACCCTGATGTCACGACGATTTCAACAGCTCACAGACTATTACTGTTGATTTGGCCCGGGCGGCACGTTTCACTATCCGAGACGCACCATAAGCAAAGAGGCAAAGCCTCATAAGCGTCACGGGATGGGAGTGAAACATGGCCGTCACACGTCGGCAATTCATGAAGGTGAGCGCTGCCGGGCTCGCCGCGTCTTCCGTTGGTGCCTTGGGGTTCGTGGGAGCGGGTGAAGCACTCGCCGCCGGCGTTCGGCCCTTCAAGCTCGAGCGCGCGACAGAGACGCGCAACACCTGCCCGTACTGCTCCGTGAGCTGCGGCGTCATCGTCTATTCGCTGGGCGACAAGTCGAAAAACGCCAAGGCGTCGGTCATCCATATCGAGGGCGATCCGGATCATCCGGTCAGTCGCGGCACGCTTTGCCCACGTGGCGCGGCGTCGCTCGACTACGTCCACAGCCCATTGCGGCTCAAGTACCCGATGCACCGCAAGCCGGGCTCGGACAAGTTCGAGCGCGTCTCCTGGGATTTCGCGCTCGACCGTATCGCCACGCTGATGAAGGAAGACCGTGACAAGAACTTCGTGGCCAAGAACCGCGACGGCACGACGGTCAACCGCTGGACCAGCACGGCCTTCTTCGCCACATCGGCCCAGACCAACGAAGCCGGCTACCTGACCTACAAGCTCATGCGCGGCCTCGGGATGGTCGCGATAGAGACGCAAGCACGAATATGACACGGCCCAACGGTGGCCAGTCTTGGCCCCACCTTCGGCCGCGGAGCGATGACGAACTCGTGGAATGACATCAAGAATGCCGATGTCATCCTGATCATGGGCGGCAATGCCGCCGAAGCCCATCCGTGCGGATTCAAGTGGGTCACGGAAGCCAAGTCGAACAACGGTGCCAAGCTGGTCGTGGTCGATCCGCGCTTCACGCGGTCGGCGGCGGTCGCCGATCTCTATGCGCCGCTGCGCCCGGGCACGGACATCGCGTTCCTGATGGGCGTGATCAACTATCTGCTGAGCAACGACAAGATCCATCACGAGTACGTCAAGGCGTTCACCAACGCGACCTACCTGGTGAAGGACGGCTTCAAGTTCGACGACGGCCTGTTCACCGGCTACGACGCCGCGAAGCGCGACTACGTCGACAAGTCGAACTGGGAATACCAGTTCGACGAGCAGGGCATGGCCAAGGTCGACGAGACCATGCAGAGCCCGAACTCCGTCATGAGCCTCCTGAAGGCCCACGCGTCGCGCTACACGCCGGAGATGGTCGAGCGGATCTGCGGCACGCCCAAGGACAAGTTCCTTAAGGTGTGCGAGCTGATCGCCTCGACGGCGAACGGCGAACGGTCGATGACATCGATGTACGCGCTCGGCTGGACGCAGCATACGACCGGTGCGCAGAACATCCGCTCGATGGCC